>JANPCS010000158.1:0-2347 GCA_031431065.1 Hyphomicrobiales bacterium
GCGGTTGGTCCGGCTACACCTCCAAAGGCTACAAACCCGCCGGACCCAAAACCATGCACGACGGCCTCCTTCAACTGCAGGCCAGACATGAAGGCTGGAAAATCGCGAAATGCGGGTAAGATGTGTGAATCCCTTAGCCCCACAAGGGGGAGGGGGACGTGCCGCTACGTGGCAATCGGACCCGGCTTCTTCACCTGGGTCATCAGGTCGTCGTTCCACGCGCCCTCGACCACCACATGCGCGGTGGCGCCCAGCAGCACGGCCTCGATGAGGTTGTGGTTCACATAGGCATAAATGCCGGGCTGCAGAAACGTATAGGCCATGGCGCCGGCCGAACCGCCGCGGATCAGCCAGGTTTCGAGATTGGTGGCAGGCTGATCATTGAAGGAACCGGTCTCCCAGACGAGATCGCCATGCCCGCCGATCAGATGCGGCCTGGTATCGCGCACCGCCTGGGCATGAATGAACAGCACCGTCTCGCCCACCGTGGCCTTCAAGGCCTTGTCGCCGGTCAGGGCGCCCTTGGCTCCGTTGAACACTTCATGGGTGGGGGTCAAGGTGCGCATCACGTCGAGCGAGTCGGTCAGGTCCTCGCCAGCCGTTTCATACTTGCGGTAGTTGCCTTCCGCATCGCGCGGGATATAGTAATCCTGTTCGCCGACAAAATAAGCGCGATCGTATTTGAACGGCTTGCCGGCGGCGTCCTTCAGCCCGTCGCGCGGCAGCACCATGATGGCGCCGCTCATGCCGTGGCAGACGTGGTAGGGGATCATCACGTCACCGGGCGCGCAGTGATAGACGAAGACACCGGGCTTGGTCGCCTTGAAGCGCAATATGGCTTCTTCACCGGGCAACACCTTGGTCAGCGCGCCGCCGCCCAAGGCACCGGTTGAGGCGTGGAAGTCGATGTTGTGTTCCATGGCGTTGCTGGCGAGATTCTGCAGGGTCACCTCGAGGTAATCGCCCTCGTGCACGACGATCATCGGACCCGGCACCGAGCCGTTGAACGTCAAGGCCCAGATTTCGGTGCCTTCCTCGTCGATCACCATCTTCTTCTCGATGATCGGCAAGTTTATGGTGATGACGCGCGGTGTGGCATCCACAACCTGTTCATGCTCGGGCATGAAGGGCGGATCGACGAGCTTCTGCGGCACCCGCTGCAACGTGGCGATATCGACGGCCGCCGCCTCGGCAATGGCGGGAGCGGTTGTTGTGGCCGTGGCGGCGAGCGCCGCCAGCGAGGCGAGTCCGGTAACTTTGAGGAAATCCCGGCGGCTTTCGCTTGTCTGCGCGAGGGTATGGATGATCATGTCAGTCTCCCAGCTGTTGTGGCGATGCGGTTAAGTTACATCACCGGCAGCGTGGGGATTTGATCGAGGTCAATTGCGGAATGATTTCAAATCGCCAATTCAGGGTTCGTCTTCCGCAAGCCGCGCGTAGATGGCGTCGTCCGCCCACTGGCCCTTGAACCATTCGCTGTGGCGGAACAGCGCCTCGCGGGTGAAGCCTGCCTTCGCCAATGCCCGGCAGGAAGCGCGGTTGCGCGGATCGGCGGAGGCGGTGATGCGGTGAACCTTGAGACTGCCAAAGGCATAATCCGCCAGCGCGGAAATGGCTTCGGTTGCCAATCCCTGGTTCCAGCGGCTTCGCGTGATGGTATAGCCAATTTGCGCAAGTCGTTGATCGTGCTCCATGATCTTAAGTCCACAATCGCCAGAAAACTGCCCCGTCAGCTTGTCTTCCAGGGCAAACTGGAACCAGCCGGGATCACCGGGATTGACGCTCGCCAAGGCGGCGATGAAGGTCCGCCCGTCGTCGTCCGTATAGTTCTCCCACGACTGGTGACGCGCCACTTCCGGATCGGCGCGCATGGCGACGAAGGCAACGAGGTCACGGGGATCGAACCTGCGGGCAATCAGGCGCGCCGACTCGAAAATCATCCAAACCGCCGGTCGATCCAGTCACGGGTACGGAAGTAGCGGCCGATCCACGGCAGGAACCAGGTGGAGCCATTGTAGAGCGGATGATCGAGAAATTCCGGCTGGTCGAAGGCCGATACGCGGTACATCCGGCCGGCGATCTTGCGCGCCGTCTGGTGGCCGAGATAGCTCATCATGGCAACGCCCGAACCATTGCAGCCCAGCGCGTAATGCAGGTTCTCGAACTTCCCCATGTGCGGCATCTCGTCAAGCGTGAAGGCGACGTTGCCGGTCCAGGCATGGGTGATCTTCACACCCTTCAACTGCGGGAAACGGTCGAGCATGAAGCGATAAAGGATGGGGGCGGTTTCGACGGGGTCCGTATGGCCGAACTTGGCGCGGCCGCCGAACACCAGCCGCTTGCCGTC
>JANPCS010000159.1:0-6727 GCA_031431065.1 Hyphomicrobiales bacterium
CGTCGATCACCACCGCCAGGAGCCCGCCTACAACCGGGCCTTGATGCTGGCCTGGACGCAAGCACAAATACAGCTGCGGCATCTCTCTATCGATGCCGAAGAGGCGCATCTCTATCAGACACTGGCCAGTTATCTTATCTATGCCAATTCGGCATTGCGCCCTTCGGCCAAAGTTCTGGCGCAGGATATCGGACCGCAATCGATGCTGTGGCCGCAGTCGATTTCGGGCGACCGGCCGATTCTTTTGGCGCGCATTGACGATTTCGACGATATCGACCTGATCCGCCAGCTCCTGCATGCTTTCGAATATTGGAAATCGAAACGCTTCGCCGCCGATCTGGTGATCCTCAACGACCGCATGTCGTCGTATGCGCAGGACCTCCAGGTGGCGATCGAAGCGCTGGCCCGCAAGATCAGCGCGCCGGGCGAGACGGGGCAGGTCTTCACGCTGCGCGCCGATCTCATGTCGCACGAGACGTTGCGGGTGCTCCCCGCCATTGCGCGAGCGGTCCTGGTGGCCAGGCGCGGCAGCCTCGCAAGCCAGCTCGCCCGGGTACGCGAGACCGCAGCGGCGCCACCGGCTGTCAAGACGCTCACGCCGCAGCCGCTGGCGAAGCTCGGAGCCATCGATACCAAACATCTCGAGTTCTTCAACGGCTTTGGCGGCTTTGGGGCGGACGGGACCGAGTACACGACCGTGCTAGAGGCCAATCGGCCAACACCGGCGCCGTGGATCAATGTCATCGCCAATCCCGATTTCGGTTTTCAGTGCTCCGCCGATGGCGGCGGCTACACATGGTCCGGCAACAGCCGCGAGAACCAGCTCACCGCCTGGAGCAACGACCCGGTGACCAACCGGCCCGGCGAAGCATTCTATGTGGCAAGTGCCGAGGAGGGATTCCTGCTGTCTCCGACTCTGAAGCCGCTCAATTCCAGCGACGGCAGCCATCTGGCACGCCATGGCTTCGGTTACAGCGTGTTCGAGCGCGAGACGCGTCATCTGCGGATGGAATTGCTGCAACTCGTAGCCTTGCGCGACCCGGTCAAACTCTCGCGTCTGCGGCTGACCAACCAGTCGCCGGTGGCGCGGACCCTGACGGTCACGTTCTACGCGGAATGGGTGCTGGGACCGTCGCGTGCGGCATCGGCACCCTTCGTCGTAACATCCATGGACGAGGACACCGGCGCGATGTTCGCCCGCAACCGCTGGAATATGCAGTCCGGCGAGCAGGTGGCCTTTGCCGACATGGGTGGCCGCCAGACACGCTGGACCGGCGACCGGCGTGAATTCCTCGGCGCCCATGGCAATCTGGCAGCGCCGCGCGGCCTCGCGGCGGGCGCCAATTTGTCGAACTGGGCCGACGGCGGACTTGACCCGTGCACGGCGCTTCAGACGGTTGTAACGCTCGCGCCGAACGGTTCCGCCGATCTGGTGGTCATGCTGGGTGCAGCACCCGGCGAAGCGGATGCGCGGGCCTTGATCAAGCGCTATCGCGAGAACCCGCCCGAAACCGTGCTGGCCGAAGTGAAGCAATTCTGGAGCGATACGCTCGGCGCCGTTCGGGTGCGCACCCCCGACCGCTCGCTCGATATCATGATGAACGGTTGGTTGCTCTATCAGACGCTCAGCTGCCGCATGTGGGCGCGCTCGGGCTTCTACCAGGCCAGCGGTGCCTATGGCTTCCGCGATCAATTGCAGGATTCTCTTGCGCTGCTTTGGGCGCGGCCGGCAATTGCCCGCGATCACATTCTGCGGGCCGCCGCCCGGCAATTCGTCGAAGGCGATTTCCAGCACTGGTGGCTGCCCGCAACCGGCATGGGTGTGAGAACGCGGATTTCGGACGACACCGTTTGGCTGGCCCATTGCGCCGGCCATTATGCGAAAACCACCGGCGACACGGCGATCCTCGACGAGATGGTGCCGTTCATCGAAGGCCAGCCATTGCTGCCCGGCGAGCATGACGCCTTTTTCATGCCGGCCCTGTCGGACGAATCTGCAACACTTTACGATCACTGCGCGCGCGCCCTCGACCGTAGCCTTGCGACAGGTGTCCACGGCCTGCCGTTGATCGGGACTGGCGATTGGAATGACGGGATGAACCGCGTGGGCGAACAGGGCAAGGGCGAAAGCGTCTGGCTCGCCTGGTTCCTGATTGCCACTCTCGATGCTTTCGTGCCGCTTGCCGGGGCGCGCGGCGACAAGGCCCACGCGGCGCAGTGGCGTGCCCACGGGCAGGCGTTGCGCCAGGCGCTCGAAAATGACGGTTGGGATGGGCGCTGGTACCGGCGCGGCTTCTTCGACGATGGCACTCCCTTGGGCTCGGCCGGGAGTGCCGAGTGCCAGATCGACGCCATCGCCCAATCCTGGGCGGTGATCTCGGGCGCAGCACCAGCCGAACGCGCTGTCGCCGCCATGGAGGAATCCTTCCGCCGGCTGGTCCGTCTGGACGACAAGGTGGCGCTGCTGTTCACGCCGCCGTTCGACAAGACCGATTTGGAACCGGGCTACATCAAGGCCTATCCGCCGGGTATCCGCGAAAACGGTGGCCAGTACACGCACGGCGTCATCTGGTCGATTTTCGCCCATGCGGCGCTCGGCCAATTCGACCGCGCGGCGGCCCTCTTCGCGATGCTCAATCCGATCAACCATGCGCGAACCGAAAGCGAGGCGCGCCGCTACCGGGTGGAGCCTTACGCGGTTGCCGCCGATGTGTACTCAGTCGTGCCGCACGCGGGGCGCGGCGGCTGGACCTGGTACACGGGCTCGGCGGGGTGGCTTTATCGTGCCGGGCTTGAGGCCTTGCTCGGTATTGTGCGCGAGGGGCCGAAACTGCGCCTCACGCCACGCATGCCCGATGGCTGGGACGCTTACGATGTCACCGTGCAAATCGGGCCGGCACGCTATGACATTCGCGTGTCGCGAGGAGCGGTGCCAGCGACGTTGGCGGCTGGCGTTGAGATGGTGTCGCCCGCCGAGTTCCTCATCGAACTCAGCGGCAGCGGCGAGGTGCGAAGCATCGAACTGCCGTTCTCCCCGGACCTGACAGCGCTCGCCGCGCAATGAAAAAGGCGGACCGCACCGACCGATCCGCCTTTCAGTGTCATGGTGTAAATGCGCTACGGCGCCGGTGCGCCTTCCTCATCGATGGCCTCGCGCTCGGTGAGCGCATGAATGGCCTTGCGGACCTCGCCCAAGCGCGAGCGCTCTCCGCCAGTCATGCTTTCGCCGGCGGCGGTTTCAAGATCGCGCGCGTCGGCTTCCCAGCGCTTCAGGACTTTAAGCTTCTGCTGTACAGTCAGGGAGGTGGTGTCGACCACGTCGATGGGCTGATCGAAGACCTGTGCCGGTGTCAGAAGTGCCTTGTCATAGTCTTTCGCCGTGAACACGCCTGACGCCTCCTGCCCGGCCTCAATACTGTCAGCTTCAATGTCCCGGTGGAGGCTGCTCACATCCGTCCGATCCAGGAGTCGATCTCGGTCTTCGCCTTGTCCTTGGCATAGCCGTAACGGTTCTGGAGGAGGCCCTCAAGCTCTTCGCGGCGGCCGGCGGCGACATCAAGTTCGTCGTCGGTGAGCTTGCCCCACTGCTGCTTGGCCTTGCCCTTGATTTCTTTCCAATTGCCTTCGATGCGGTCCCAATTCATGATGGTCTCCAATCCGTTTCGAGCCGGGCGGAATTGCCCGTCCGGAGCGTTAACGCCGGACGGTAGCAAGGGTTCCAGGCTTAGGCGGCGGCTTTCGAAGTGGTGCCGAAAAACAGCGCCTGGCTCACCACGGCTTTCACCATGTCGGGCATGAAGGGCTTGGTGATGAGGAAGGCCGGCTCCGGCCTGACTCCAGTCAGCAGGCGCTCCGGGAAGGCGGTGATGAAGACGATCGGAACTTCGAAATTGAGAAGCAGCTTGTTCACGGCATCGATGCCCGAGCTGCCGTCGGCGAGATGAATATCGGCCAGCACCAGGCCGGGCCGCTTGGATGCAGCGAGGTGTAGCGCTTCTTTTTCGGTGCGAGCGACGCCAGTGACCTTGTGGCCAAGGCTTTCCATCAGCGTCTCGAGGTCCATGGCGATGATCGGCTCGTCTTCGATGATCATGACACTGGTTGCCACCTGGCCGACGATGCCTTGTGACGCTTCCTCGAGGAGGGCTGCCACAGCATCCGCATCGCGCGACAGGATGCCGCCGATCTCCTCTCTGCTGAAACCCTCGACCGCCATAAGAAGGAAGGCCTCGCGGGCCTTAGGGTTCAGGCCGGACAAGTGGCGGTTGGCGGAGACCTCCCAATCCGGCCTCGGTTCGAAGCCTTGCATGTTCAGCGACACCGACTCCCACAAGCGGCAATAGGTCCGGTAGAGCGCCGCCCTGGGGTTGGGCGCGGCGTCGAACTGCGCGGGATCGGCGATCAAGGCTTCAAGGACGGCAGCGACATAGGCGTCGCCACTTTGCTGGCTGCCGGTCAACGATCGTGAAAAACGCCGCAAATACGGCAAGTGTGGCGCTATTTCGGCTGCAAGTCCCATGCTTCATCCCTCTACCCAAATTAAACTTGCCAGAAAATTGCGTTCTGGCCTTCGGATCAATCCGCACACATACTCTATATAAACGCATATGTGGGCCATTTGGTTCCAGACGGTCAAACAAAAAAGGCTAAGACGGGAACCATTCAGACCGGCCGGCGTTGTCAATACCGTCGGGGCCGGTCAAAATGAGCAAGCACGAACCCATCCAAGTGGCGCTGCATTGAAGGTGATAAATGGCTCAAGACGAAGATAGGGCGTCAAAGCCCAGGAAGCCAGCAAAGAAGACCGAGAAAATGAGCTATTCCGCTTCGGCCAAGCCGCAAGTTTCCGACGTCATCGGCCACCGCCTGAAATCATATTACGACGAGCTGGCGGCACAACCGGTGCCCGACCGCTTCCTCGACCTGTTGGATCAGCTTGAGTCGGCAAGTCTTCCGAAGAAAACGGACGAGTGATGAGACGCGCATTGATTCGGTTCGCGGTCCTCGCCGCATGACCCGCTCGGACCAATTCCGCGACCAGCTCATCGCCGCGATTCCGGGGCTCAGGGCCTTCGGCCTGTCGCTGACGGCGCGCAACGACCGTGCCGACGATCTCGTCCAGGAAACCTTGATGAAAGCCTGGAAGCACCACGAAAGCTTTGCCGCCGGAACCAATCTCAAGGCCTGGCTCTATACCATCCTGCGCAACGAGTTTTACAGCCAGTTGCGCAAGCGCAAACGCGAGGTGGAAGACGCCGATGGCTTCTATTCGGGCCGTGTCGCCGTTCACCCGGAGCAGGACGGCCATCTCGACATGGCGGATCTGCGCATCGCGCTGGCGCAATTGCCGGATGACCAGCGCGAGGCCATTGTGCTGGTCGGCGCCTCCGGCTTTTCCTACGAAGAGGCAGCGGACATTTGCAACGTGGCGGTCGGCACAATCAAGAGCCGCGCCAGCCGGGCGCGCGCCAGGCTGTCCGAGATCCTGAAGATCGGCAGCGGCGAAACCTTCGGACCGGACGCACGATCCGAAGCCGCCGTTGGGCGCTTTCACCGCGACTGAGTTTTGTGGCGGTCTTGGAACCAATGGACGGCGCGGGCGTTGTGAGAGCGTCCGGCAGGCGCCGGACAGGGAGAAAAGCATGCTCAGCACAGTCCTCGTGGTTCTCATCATCCTCTTTCTGATCGGCGCGCTGCCGAATTGGGGTCATAGCCGGAGTTGGGGCTATGGGCCCTCGGGCGGGCTGGGGCTGGTACTCCTTGTGATTGTTGTTCTGATCGTCATGGGCAAGATCTGAAACACCGCGCGGGAGCGGCAGGCCATGCAACCCGAACCGTCAAACGCCTCGAACGTAGCCCTCACCGGCATTTTCATTATCACGGCAATCGCCGCCGCGCATTTCGCGCGCGATTTCCTGTTTCCGGTGGTTCTCGCCATTTTCATTGCGCTGACCTTCCGGCCGCTCATCCGCTATCTGGCAAAGCGCGGCATCCCGCCAGCGCTTGCGACAACGTGCATTGCTCTGGCGTTGATCGCCTTGGGCGGGCTTGCGATCTATTTCCTGAGCGCGCCGATTGCCCAGTGGATCAGCGAGGCGCCGGCACTGGCGCGGACGTTTTCCGAAAAGCTGAAAAGCCTGCGGTCGTCACTGGCCGCCGTTTCGGAGATCGCCGACAAGGTGCAGGAGGTCTCCGAGCCCACATCCGGCGCGCCGGTTCAGGAAGTCACGCTGCGCCAATCCTCGCTGCCGGGGCTTGTTGCGATGGCCACCGGTTATCCCGTCCAGCTCGCCGTCCTGGTTGGCGCGACTTCGGTCATCGCGATATTCCTGATGGCCTCGGGCGATCTCTTCTACGAGAAGCTGATCCGCATCCTGCCGCGGATGACCGACAAGAAACGCGCCTTGCGCATCGTTTACGATGTCGAGCGCGAGGTGTCGATCTATCTCCTCTCCTTCGCGGCCATCAACGCGGGTGTTGGGCTGGCTGTGGCCGTCAGCTTCCATGCGCTTGGAATGCCGTCGCCCTACCTGTGGGGGGTGCTCGCATTCTTCCTGAACTTCATCCCCTATGTCGGCGCATTGTCCGGCGTAGCGCTGTCGACCGTCGTTGCCGTGGTGACGTTCGATACCCTGACCTACGCCCTCATGGTGCCGCTTGCCTACGGATTCTGGGCGGCGGTCGAATCGCAAGTCGTCACTCCCCAGACACTCGAGCGGCGATTGCA
>JANPCS010000160.1:0-5278 GCA_031431065.1 Hyphomicrobiales bacterium
TCCTGATCGCCAACGATCCGGTCATAGATCAGTTTTTTCTTGACGGCGGCGGGAGCCTGACTCTGCGCTTCCGGTGGTTGTTCGGGCGCTGTTTTAGCCGGGTCCTGCGGCGCCTCGACCAGCGGCACCGTCTCGCTCGAGGTCGTCGATGGTGGCGTTGCCGTGGCGGTCGTCATCTTCGTTTTGTAATACCAGAAAACGCCGCCGGCGATCGCTGCCCCGACAAGCAGGGCCAGGAGCAGAAGCCAGGGCCCGCTGGAGCGGCGCTGGTCTTCCTCATAGCCGCCCTCGGTTTCGCGATAGGCATTCTGGTAGTCGCGCGCGCTGGCCCGCTGCCGTTGCGGAGCGACTGCCTCCTCGAAGACTTCATCGAACTCTTCTTCCGGTTCGGACGGCCGCGCACGGCCGCGTGGCGCCGGTGTGCGGCTGAGGCGCGGTCCGGCGCGCGGATCGTCCTCATAGGCCTCCGGCGGGTAAGGACGCTGATCGCCCTGCCGGCCATAGGGATCGATCGCCGACGGGCGCCGCACCGGCGGCCTGGCGGTGCCATAGGCTGGCGCGTCGGCGGCTGTTCCACGCGGCGGTGTATAGCGCGATGGCGGCGCATAACCGGTGGCCGGGTCAATCGGGCGGTAGGGTGGCATCTGGCGGCCGGCGGGGGCTGGCGCCGACGGCCTGAGGAACGGCGGCTGGACGCGCTCACCGCCCAGAACCGGGCGCGGTGGCGGTTGTTGCGGCGGTGCAACCAGGGCCGGCCTTGGCGGAACAAGTCCATCGGCGCGGGGTTCTTTACGGACCATCGCATCGTCTTCGGCAAAACTGAACTTGGGGCGCGAGGCGACATCCGCCAAGGGCGGCGTTGCCGCCGGACGTGGCGCCGGGGCCTGGGACGCTGCCCGTGGTGGCATGTTGATCTTGGGCTCGGCGGCGGCCGCCGGTGACGTGACGATCTTGGCCTCGGCCCGCTCGCGGGCCGCCAGAACCCGCTGCTCTGCGAGTTTTTCCGCAGCCGCCCGCTGGGCCCGCAGCTTGTCCGCGAGAACATCTTGTGCCTTGTTGTCGATCACCCGCGACGTGGGCGCTGGCGGAGCCGCGGCCGGCGTCACCGGAGACTTGACCGGCGCGCGTGGCGCCATGGGTGCCGGCCTGGTCACCGGTTGTGGCGTGCGGGGGGCTGGCTTGGCGCTGCCCGCAGGCGGCGCCTGCATCGCTGGCGCGGTCCGGAACTCGTTGGAAATCTTCGGCAATTCCTTGCTCCCGACGCCAAGCCGTTCCCGCCAGTTCCGCTTGTCGGCGCCTGCGCCGTTGGTGGAGTTTTGATCCATATGACCTTTATCGCCTCTACATCTCTTCGGCGGGCCTTACCCCGAGGATCCGAAGGCCGTTTGCCAAGACATACCGAATCGCAGCCAAGAATGCGAGACGTGTTGTTGTGATGTTAACGTCTTCCTTCAAAATAAACCGCAAATGCGGCGAGTCTTTGCCCTTGTTCCATAATGCATGAAAATCGCCAGCCAAGTCAAAAAGATAGAAGGCAATTCTGTGCGGTTCATGGGCCTGCGCGGCGGCCTCCAGCAACCTGGGGTATTCGGCCAGCCGCCGGATGAGGCCAAGTTCGGCTTCGTCCGTCAGCAGATTGAAATCCACAGTGCCGCCCGATATCCCCTCTTCCCTCGCATTGCGGATCACCGAACAGGTGCGCGCATGGGCATATTGCACATAGAAAACCGGGTTGTCTTTCGACTGTTCCGTCACCTTGGCGAAGTCGAAATCGAGCGGCGCCTCGTTCTTGCGGAACAGCATCATGAAGCGCACCACATCGGGGCCGACTTCGTCCGCCACTTCGCGTAAAGTGACGAATTCGCCCGCCCGCTTCGACATGCGCACCGGTTCGCCGCCGCGATAGAGCTTCACCAGCTGGCAAAGCCGCACGATCACCTCGACCTTGCCCTTGCCGGCAAGGGCCGCCGCCACGGCTTCCAGCCGCTTCACATAGCCGCCGTGGTCGGCGCCGAGAACATAGATCAATTCGCTATACCCACGCCTGATCTTGTTGCGGCTATAGGCAACGTCGGAAGCGAAGTACGTAAACGAGCCATCGGACTTCAACAGCGGACGGTCGATGTCGTCGCCGAAGTCGGTGGCCCGGAACAGCGTCTGCTCGCGGTCTTCCCAGTCCTCCGGCACTTCGCCCTTGGGCGGCGGCAGGCTGCCCTGATAGACGTGGCCAGCCGCCCGCAACTCGGCAATGGTCTCCGCCACCTGGCCCGACTCGTGCAGCGACTTCTCGGAGAAAAACACTTCCTGTTTGATGTTCAGCGCCGCCAGATCGTCGCGGATCATGTTCATCATCTTGGCGATCGACGTGGCGCGGACGATGGGAAGCCATTCCTCTTGCCGTTTGTCGAGCAGCGCGCGGCCATGCTCGGCCGCCAATGCAGCTCCCACCGGCTTGAGGTAATCCCCGGGATAGAGTCCCGCCGGGATCTCGGTGATCGCTTCGCCCAGCGCCTCGCGGTAACGCAAGTACACCGAGCGTGACAGCACATCGACCTGGGCGCCCGCATCGTTGATGTAATACTCGCGCGTCACCTCGTAACCGGACTCGACCAGCAATTGCGCCAGCGCATCGCCGAACACCGCGCCCCGCACATGCCCCACATGCAACGGGCCGGTCGGGTTGGCGGACACATATTCGACATTGGCCTTGGCCCCGCCGCCCATCTTCGATTGTCCGTAGGCTGACCTTTCGGCCAGGATCGCTTCGAGAACGCGCGGCCACACGTGACCTTCAAGCCGCAGGTTGATGAATCCCGGTCCAGCAATTTCGACGGCAGCGATATCAGCATGCATACGAAGCTTGGCAGCAATGGCCTCAGCCAGCACCCGCGGCGGCTTGCCGAAAGCCTTGTTCAGAACCATCGCGGCATTGCTTGAAATATCACCGTGCGAAGGGTCGCGCGGCGGTTCCGCCGTCACCTTGGCAAACTCGGGTGACGCTCCAATGCCCTGCTCTGAAGCAACAGCCTGCACCGCCTCGCGGATCACTTGCAGGAACTCGGAAAACAGGTTCATGTCGTCTACTAAACCGTTGAATTAAGACCGTTCATTGGCCCCTACCGGAAAAGCGGATCGAGGTCAAACAAGCGTTTGTGCTGGTCCAACGCATAGCGGTCGGTCATGCCGGCGATGAAGTCGCACACCTGCCTCGAATACCGCGCTTGATCTTGCGGCACCACCGCCGCGCGCCAATTCTCCGGTAGCATTTTGGGGTCGTTCATGTAAGCCTCGAACAGATCCCGCACCACCCGCCTTGCCCGTTCCATGATGTGCTCGACACGCTCATTGCGATACATGCGTTCGTTGAGAAACCCTTGCAGCATGCGATTCTTCTCGCGCATCTGGGCGCCGAAGCCGGAAATCTCTTGTCCGAGCGCCCGCACCTCGGCGGCTGATGTAGGCTTCAACACCTTGGCCCGCCGGTTGGTTTCGGCGATCACATCGCCCACCATCTGCGCCACCACCCGGCGCACTGTCTCATGCACGATGCGGTCATGCTCGAGATGCGGATAGAGCTTCAACACTTCCGCCAATGCCTCGCCCGCCAACGGCACATCGCCGAGATCGATCAGCCCGAAGAGCTCGGCTCGCAAGCCATCGTCGATGTCATGGGCGTTATAGGCGATGTCGTCCGAGATCGCCGCCACCTGTGCTTCGGCCGAAGCATAAGACGCCAGTTCCAACTCATGATCGGTGGCATACTCCAGAATCGCCTCCGGCAACCCGTGTTCGCGATAGTGCCCCACCGGATCGCCTTGCGAATTGACCAGCGGCCCATTGTGCTTGACCAGCCCCTCAAGCGTTTCCCACGACAGGTTCAAGCCATCGAATTGCGCATAGCGGCGCTCCAGCTTGGTCAGGATACGCAGCGACTGCGCATTGTGGTCGAAGCCGCCATAGGGCCGCATCAGCTGATCGAGCTCGCGCTCGCCGGCATGGCCAAATGGCGTGTGGCCAAGGTCATGGGCCAGCGCCAGGGCTTCCGTCAGGTCCTCGTCCAGTCCCAGGGCCCGGGCGATCGAGCGCGCCACCTGCGCCACCTCGATCGAATGCGTCAGCCGGGTGCGATAATGGTCGCCTTCATGGAACACGAACACCTGCGTCTTGTGCTTCAGGCGGCGGAAGGCCTGGGCATGAACAATCCGGTCGCGGTCACGCGCAAACGCCGTCCGGTGCGGGCTTTCCACCTCGGGAAAGGCCCTGCCCCGGGTTTCCTCAGGGTTTGAGGCATAAGGCGCCGTTATCCGTTGCATGCGAGAATCCCGAGAATCCATTGACAACACCAAAGATCGCTCCAACATACACCACCATGAGCGCCAGCATCACCCTCACTGACCGCGCGGCAACGCGAATCCGCGAAATCGTCCAGCGCGAACCGGGCAAGGCCGCCTTGCGCGTTGCCGTCAACGGCGGCGGCTGTTCCGGTTTCCAGTATGAATTTCAGCTCACCGATCAACTCGCCGAGGACGATTTGGTGATCGAGCGCGGCGGCGCCAAGGCACTGGTCGATCCGGTGAGTCAGGGTTTTCTGGCCGGTTCCGAGATCGATTTCGTCGACGATCTGATGGGCCAGTCGTTCCGCATCAGGAACCCCAACGCCACCTCGTCCTGCGGCTGCGGCACCAGCTTCTCGATCTGAGCAGCCTCCACCAAACTGTGGACTAATTAGCGCAGAGTGGACATGAACCAGCCGGCTATCTCTGCTGGTCGGTCGCAAATGGTCCGAAGCACACGTCAGGGGTTGGTTTTGAGGTTAAATCCAGCAACAATGTCAGCTACGGCAGACTCGTCTGGCATTTGTCTGTCTAGGCGTCAGGCAGGAGAAACACGAAAATGGCGAGCGCGCGTGGATTGATTGCCGTCGACAAAAAGGGGGGCAAGGTGTTGTTCCTGAATCCCGTTACCTACGAAACCGAAGTTGTTATCGACGGCCTCGAAAAGAACGTGCACGAGCTATTGGTGGTGCCGGAAACCAGCCGCGCCTATGTTCCGATTTTCGGCGATGGCATCCATGGCCGGAATCCCAACCCGCAACATCAACTGTGTGTGTTCGATCTTGAGAAACGCGCCCTCCTTACCACCGTCGATTTGCGGCCCTGTATCGCTCCTCACACGCTCAAGCTCGGCCGCGATGGGCTGATCTACATCACCTGCGAGAACAGCGCCAAGGTCGCTGTAATTGATCGCGCAACGAACAAGATGATCGATACGATTGACG
>JANPCS010000161.1:0-6659 GCA_031431065.1 Hyphomicrobiales bacterium
GCGGTCCGGCGGCAGCTACCTTCACATCGCAGCCAAGGTCTTTGGCCATGCCGCTCAAGACATCGCGCACGTGATGGGCCACCTGAGCGAGATCGACTTCGTCACTGGGTCTGACATGCTCGTTCATCTCGATGCGCGACAGGGACAGGAGATCGTCGATCAGCCGCCGCATGCGGTCGGCCTGGCTGCGCATCAGCCCCAGGAATTTCGCCTGCGCCTTTTCGTCGTTCCTGGCCGCGCCCTGGATGGTCTCGATGAAGCCCGACAGCGAGGCCAGGGGCGTGCGCAATTCATGGCTGGCATTGGCAACAAAATCGGCACGCATGCGCTCGATCTGCTGTTCGCGCGTCAGATCGCGCAGTACGATGATCGCCATGCCACTGTCCTTGGATCCGAGCGGCGCCACATAGGCCTGAAAACTGCGCGGCACCGGAAAGCGCACTTCGTAATCGACGTGATGGGCTTCGACACCGCCGAAGACGTCAGCAACGGCATCAAGAACGGCGGGGGCCCGCACCGTCGCCGAGAGATGCAGGCCTTGCGGATCGGCGTCGAGCGCCGCCTTCAAATGATCGTTGGCCATGATCACCGTGCCGTCGCGGCCGATCAGCATGACGGGATCGGGAAAGGCCTTGACCACGTCGGCAGCCGCCACCAGCGCGGCGCTCTCGGCCCGGTGATGGGCAGATTCCTGCTCTATCAGATGGTTCTTGGTGAATGGCCACATGACCGGAAACGATGGACGGCGTGAAATCTTTGCGTCAGGATTGCTCTCCTCGTATGACAGATTCACGTCCGGGGACAAGAGATCATGAGCGATAGCGTGGCAGCCCTTCCCATCGATCCGGGCATGCTCACCTTCTACAAGGAATTATCCGAGCATTCGCCGCCTGAATCGGCCGGCTGGCCGTTGCCGCAGCAGCGCGCCGCCTGGGATCAGGTCTGCGCCAGGTTCCGGGCGCCGCGGCCCAGGCGGCTGATGGTCGAGGACCTCGATATCGGCGGCATCCATGTGCGGGTCTATCGCCCACCGGGCGAAAGCCCCAAGCCCGGCGTCATTTATTTCCACGGCGGCGGCTGGGTGGTGGGTTCTTGCGAGACCCATGACGATATCTGCGCCGAACTCGCCGATGAGGCCGATTGCGTGGTGGTGATGGCCGACTACCGTATGGCGCCCGAACACCCGCATCCGGCCCAGCTTGAGGATTCGCTTCAAGTCCTCGAGTGGATGCGAAGTTCAGGCCGGGCTCTTGGCATCGATCCCGCCCGCATCATTGGCGCTGGCGACAGTGCGGGGGGCCAGATGACGGTGGGCCTGGCTCTCAGCCTTGGCGATCAGGGCCTCACACAATTGCGCGGCATGGTGCTGATTTATCCGGTGCTGGGGGCCGATACCGAGACGTCATCCTACATACGCAACGCCCACGCGCCGTGCCTGACGCGCGACGAGATGATTTTCTATCTCGAGTGCTTTCTTGGGCCCCGCGGGGCCAAAAACTGGAGTGACCCTCGCGCCGTCCCCAACCTCGCCAGCAATCTTTCGAAACTGCCGCCCGCCTTCATCAGCGTCGCCGCGCATGATCCCCTGTGCGATGACGGCATCATCTTTCATGACAAGATGAAAGCCGCGGGCCTTGCCGTGGCGCTCCGCCAGGAACCAGCGCTGGCGCACTCCTACATGCGCGCCCGGCATGTGTCGGAACCCGCAATGGCCGGCTTCAAGGCCATCGTCGAGGCAACGCGCCATCTGGCGCACGAGGGATCGCTGCCGGAGTAATTCCGCTCGAAGAATTGACCGTTTAGCGACCATCCCTTCGTTGTCATCGCGGATTTATTCCGGCGACCCATGGAGCACCACGTTATTGCGTTACGCATGTTGGGAAATGGGTCCCCGGAATAAATCCGGGGATGACAGTAATTGAGGATGGCAGATGTGACTTGTCACCTGATCCGTCGATGAGAGAAGGAGCCGATGCCACTTTCAACAATCTAAGATCAGTTTAGCCCACCAACTCTCCCGTTGCCAGCCAGCGCGCGCAGTCCACCCCAAGTTCGGCCACGGCTTTCGCCTCATAGGCGGCACTTTCGTCCGCCGGCAGTTCGTCGCGCCAGCGGCCGTTGGTGCCCTTGTTGATGAAGGTGGCGGCGCCGCCCTTGAAGTGGGCGCCGCCGCCTGGTGCCACAAGTGCGGCGTGGCGTTTCATGTAGTCGAAGGTGCAATGGCTTTCGACGCGGGCAAGGCTCTCGGGCGACAACACGAAATTGAGAAACGCCGCAATCCCGGCAATCGAGCCAGTGAGATCGGTCTTCAATTGAGCGAAGTGGATGAACTTGACATTGGGCAGATGACGGATGGCCCACCATGATCTGACGTTGTCCCAGTAGGGCCATATCGGTTTGCCGTTTTCGGCTGCCCAAGTGCGGTAGAATTCCAGCGCGGTGGGCGGACACGGCGGCAGGGGCGGACCGGCGAGGCCCGGCCCGTTCATCATGACGCGGCGCTCTTCGCTCAAGTTGGAATAATGATTGAAGAAACTCCAGGCGGCGTCACGGCCATCGCGGCCGATATAGATGTATTTGGCGCGGGGCGAGAACACCAGCGCCTCGACGGGCAGATGGGTCTTGAGGAAACGCCGGTGTGTTTGTTGATCCACTGCCTGACCTCGATGGGAACCAGGCGAAAGTCGATCCAAGGAGACAGCTTCGGGACGTCAATTCCTTCAGCGCCATCGAAAATAAGTTGCGAGACGATCTGTTGCATCCAGGTGGTGCCGGACTTGGCATAAGTGGAAACGATGACATCGCCGTCGCGAAACCTGAAACTGTCCCAGGCGGTGGAATCGATATGATGGTTTTGCAGGTCGCGGGTCTTCACCGGCCAGGCGATGCTGTCAGCCATATTGCACGCCCGGCAGTACGCAGAGCATTTCGAACAGGAAGTTGGCGCCGATCAGCGCGGTGTTGCCCACGGGATCGAACGGCGGCGAGACTTCCACCAGATCGCCGCCAACCACATTGAGACCCTTGCAGCCGCGGATGATTTCGAGCGCCTGCCAGGTCGAGAGGCCGCCCACTTCCACCGTGCCGGTGCCGGGTGCGAAGGCGGGGTCGAGGCTGTCGATGTCATAGGTCAGATAGACCGGGTGATCCCCGATCCTGGCGCGCACCCGCTCCATCAGCGGCGCCAGTGATTTGTACCAGCACTCCTCCGCCTGGACCACGGTGAAGCCCTGCTGCCGTGGCCAATCGAAATCGTCGGGCGAGTAGCCGGAACCGCGCAACCCGATCTGATAGACCTGGTCGCAGGCCAGCAGGCCCTCCTCGACAGCGCGGCGGAACGGTGTGCCGTGGGCAATCTTCTCGCCGAACATTTCGTCGTTGATATCGGCATGGGCATCGACATGAATCATCGCCACCGGTCCGTGTTTCTTTTTCATCGCACGCAAGATGGGCAATGTCAGCGTGTGGTCGCCGCCCAGCGTCAGCGGAATGCAATTGTGCGCGAGGATGCTGTCATAGGCTTTCTCGATGATGCCGACGGTCTTCTTCAGGTCAAACGTGTTGATGGCGATGTCACCGATATCGGCAACCTGCAGCGACTCGAAGGGCTTGGCCCGCGTCGCCATGTTGTAGGGGCGCAACATACAACTCTCGGCGCGAATCTGGCGCGGACCATGCCGTGTGCCCGAGCGGTTGGAGGCGCCGATGTCGATCGGCACACCGACGAAGCAGACGTCGAGCCCCTCGGCGGTCGATTGTGTCGGCAGCCGCATCATGGTGGCAGGCCCGGCAAAGCGCGGCATGTCGTTGCCGCCCAGCGGCTGGTTGAAACGTATGGTCATGGCGCCCTCCCCGAGTTCAGCCGACATTATCTCCGTCAGGCGCGAGACTTTGGCAAGTGCGGCGTTGCCTCTACCAAAAAAATGGGCCCCAAAGCGGGGCCCAGTTGTTTGCAGGGGGGAGGATAGATCGAGGATACTAAAGCACGGTCACGCGGGCGCCGAGTTTCACGAAGCGGTAGAGTTCGGTCACATCTTCGTTTAGCATGCGGATGCAACCTGACGAAGCGGCCTTGCCGATCGAGTCCGGCGCGTTGGTGCCGTGGATGCGGTAGATGGACGAGCCCAGATACATGGCGCGGGCGCCCAGCGGGTTTTCCGGTCCGCCGGCCATGAAGCTCGGCAATTCGGGGTGGCGGGCGCGCATTTCGGCGGGCGGCGACCACGACGGCCACTTGGCCTTGGAGGAGACCTTGTGGGTGCCCTTCCACTCGAAGCCGCGCTTGGCGGTTGCGACGCGGTACATCGCCGCCTTGCCGTTGCCGAGGACGAGATAGAGGCGGTTCTGTCTGGTGTTGATGATGATCGAGCCTTCCGCGGCTTGGGATGCGAAATCAACGATCTTGCCGCGCTTGAAGGGCGACTGGGCAACATCCTGGGTGGGCGAGGCCGAAGCCGGGACGATGACCAGACCTTGAGTGGCGGCGCCCTGCTGGCTGGGGGAAAGGGAAGCTGCCGAAGCGGCGGTGGCGAAAAAGCCGAGGCTGAGCGCTGCGGCGGCGAGGCGGGTGAGGAGCGTGTTCATGGTCGTTTCCCTGTCGGTATGTCGTTGTTGGCAAGTGTTTTATGCCCGGCGGCCTGAACCAAATCTGAGCCTGCGATTTATCTGGCGTTCATCTTTGCAAGCGGTGTGCCGGGTTGTAACGTGGCCCCGAAGGAAATCTGTGCCGTGGATCACATGTCCGAAAGCAAAACGAAAAAATACGAAAAAATCGAAAATCATGACGTTCGCTTTAGTTTCGCGCCGGCGTTCCCGGAACCGCAGAGCTACCGGTGCGCGCCCCCGTTTCGATGCTATCACCGCCGCACTCGCGCATCGCGGCCAACTCCCGCCAGAGGACTGACATGACCATCACGACGATCAAGGACCTGCCGCGCAAGGTGAAAGAGATCGAGAATTTCTGGATCCCGATGTCGGATGGCGTGAAGCTGGCCGCGCGCATGTGGATTCCGAAGGATGCGGAAAAGAACCCGGTGCCCGCACTCCTCGAATACCTGCCCTATCGCAAGCGCGACGGCACGCATGTGCGCGATGCCTTGACGCATCCTTACTTTGCGGGCCACGGCTACGCCTCGATCCGCGTCGACATGCGCGGCAGTGGTGACAGCGATGGCGTGATGCTCGACGAGTACACAAAGCAAGAGCAGGACGACGGGCTCGAAGTCATCGCCTGGATCGCCCGGCAATCGTGGTGCACCGGCAAGCTCGGCATGTTCGGCATTTCCTGGGGCGGCTTCAACGCCCTGCAAGTGGCGGCGCGAAAGCCTCCCGCACTCAAGGCCATCATCACCATCTGTTCCACCGATGATCGCTACGAGGATGACGTCCACTATAAGGGCGGCACGGTCCTCAACGAGATGCTGGGCTGGGCCGCCACCATGCTGGCCTATTCGTCGCGCCCGCCGGACCCGGCCATCGTTGGCAACAAGTGGCGCAAGATGTGGATGCAGCGCCTCGCGCACGAGCCCTTCCTCGCCATCGACTGGCTGAAGCATCCGCATCGCGACGCTTATTGGAAACACGGCTCGGTGTGCGAGGACTTCGCCGCCGTCGAGGCGCCTACCCTGGTGGTCGGCGGCTGGAACGATGCCTATTCCAACGCCGTTCCGCGGCTGATGAAGGGCCTGCGCACCACCAGGAAGGCGATCATAGGGCCGTGGGCGCATAAGTATCCGCATTTCGCCGTTCCGGAGCCGCGCATCGGCTTCCTGCAGGAGGCGCTGCGCTGGTGGGACCAGTGGCTGAAAACCGAAGCCACTGGCGTCTCCCGCGATCCCGACTTCCGCTACTATGTCATGGAGCCGTTCAAGCCCGGCACATTTCCGGAGCGCATCAACGGCCGCTGGCTTGGCGATTCCTTCTGGGGCTTCGGCAATACCGATACCAAGAAGTTCGTGCTCAATGCCAACGGCATCGGCCCGGCGCCGGGCGAGGAAAAGGCCCTGACGATCTGTTCCAAGCAGACCACGGGTGCGGATGGCGGCGAATACTGCATCATCTGGCTGGGCCCGGAATTTCCCGGCGATCAGGCAAAGGACGATGCGCAATCGATCAGTTTCGACACGCCGGCACTGGTCACCGATATCGACATCGTCGGCCAACCAGCCGTCGAGCTCGAGTTCTCCGTTGACAAGCCGGTGGCCTCGGTTGCCGTACGCCTGAACGATGTGTGGCCGACGGGCGAAGTCTCGCGCATCACTTACCATTTGCAGAACCTCTGCATGCGCGAGAGCCGCGAGAAACCCACCGCACTGCTGCCCGGCACCCGCTACAAGATCAAGATCAAGCTTGACGACATCGCCATGCGCATCCCCAAGGGCCACAAGCTCCGCGTGGTGATTTCGACAAGTTACTTTCCGATGATGTGGCCAGCCCCCGAACCGGTGACGCTCACCGTCTATGCGGGGAAGTCCATGCTGCATTTGCCACTTCGCAAGGACATCGCCACCGAGACGCCACTGTCGTGGAAATCATCGGAAGCCGCCGAACCGGCGAAGCTGAAGGAGCTGCGCAAATCCTCCAACAAGCGCGAGACCAGTTACGACGAAAAGACAGGCGCCATGAAAATCGAGATCATCGATGATTTCGGCGAGCAGGAC
>JANPCS010000162.1:0-25075 GCA_031431065.1 Hyphomicrobiales bacterium
GGCTATCTCGTTCCCGGCCACGACTCACCTCCAACGCTGCTGATCAGCGATAGTGATTCAGAAATACCCGACCAGATCAATGACGGCGGCCACTAGGGAACCCCGCTGTTTCGCATGTAGTAGCGTCAAATAAATTCACCCTCACGCTCTGGAATTCCATCCAATCGCCCTTAACTTACCTATCTGTAGAGAGTATTCCTGTCGCCAAAGTCGAACTGGTGAAAAACATGCCACGCCGTGACCTGCCGCCGCTGCGCGCGCTGACCGCCTTCGAGGCGGCGGCCCGCATGGGGAGTTTCCGCCTTGCCGCTGGTGAGCTCGGCATCACCCGCTCGGCGGTGAGCCATCAGGTGAAGTCGCTCGAACAACGGCTTGGTGTGCAACTGTTCCGCCGTGACGCCAGGCGGGCGGAGTTGACCCAGGCCGGACACATGTATTTCCCCCCGGTGCGCGACGCCTTCGACCTGATCGAAGCCCAGACGCGGGCGCTGAAACCCTCGGCCACCGACAATGAACTGACCGTGCAGGTCTATGTCACCGTGGCGCTCAAGTGGCTGATCCCGCGCCTGCATGATTTCGAGCGCCGCTTTCCCGACATGAAAGTGCGGCTCTCGACATCGTATTTCGACTGGGACTTCGACGAGAAGAATGTCGACGTCGGCGTGATCCTCGCCCGCAACCGTTCGCCCGAGCACTATTACCGTACGCTGTTCACCTCGCTGTTGACCCCCATCTGCTCGCCCGAACTGCTGAAAGGTCCCAATGCGCTGAAGACTCCGGAGGACTTGCGCAAGCACAAGCTGCTCTATGTCTATACCGCCGAGGAAGACTGGCATCTCTGGCTCGAAGCGGCCGGCATCGAGGGTATCAAGCTTTCCGACCGCCTGGCGCTCGACAGTTACATACTGGCGCAGGAAGCGGCCATCGAGGGCCGCGGCATTGCCATGACGATTGGTCCCTTCGCCACCGAGGAAATCAAGTCGGGCCGCCTGATTCAGCCCTTTCCGCTCAAGGTTCCGCATCGCCACAACTGGCTGTTCGCCTGCAATGCCGAGCACCGCATGAAACCCAAGATCAAACGCTTCGAGGATTGGCTGGCGAAACAGATCGCCAGCGACCCGACGCTCGATGCCTATCGCGGAAAAGGGAAGTCAGCTTGACCGACACCGGGATTGTAACGTCGAGCCCCGAAACCAGCAGGCGCGCGCGCCGCGAGGGTGGCGGACGCCGTACCGGCTCCGCCGATGGCCGCACTCCCGTGGCGCAATTGCCGCGCCGCAAGCTGACCCGCGCTTTCCCGCCGATGCAAATCGTTTCGGCTGACGAGATCGAATCGATCCATCTGGCCTCGCTCCGTGTGCTTTCGGAAATCGGCATGGATTTCACATTGCCGGAAGCCCGCGACATGTTGAAGGCAGCGGGTGCCGATGTGCAAGGCGAACGCGTGCGCTTCGATGCCGCGATGATCGAGGAGCTGATGCGTTCGGCACCTTCGGAGTTCACCTTCCATGCCAGAAATCCTCAGAACAGCCAGCGCATCGGCGGCAACAACATGGTGTTCGGCACCGTCGCCAGCCCGCCCAACAGTTCCGACATGGATGGCGGCCGCCGCACCGGCAACCAGGTTGACTTTCGTAACTTTCTGAAACTGGCGCAATATTTCAACTGCATCGGATTCCTCTCGGGCTATCCGGTGGAGCCCATCGACGTCCATGCTTCGGTGCGCCATCTCGAGGCGCTGCGCGACATGGTGCTGATGACCGACAAGCCCTTCCATGCCTATTCGCTGGGTGCCGAACGCATTCTCGATGGCATCGAGATTGCCCGTATCGGGCGTGGCATCAGCAACGAGCAATTGGAGCGCGAGCCTTCGCTGTTCACCATCGTCAACACCAACTCGCCCCTGAAGCTCGACACGCCGATGCTGCGCGGCATTCTGGAAATGTCGTCACGCAACCAGATCGTCTGCATCACACCCTTCACGCTGGCGGGCGCCATGGCGCCGGTGACGGTGGCGGGTGCATTGGTGGAGCAGAATGCCGAAGCTCTCGCCGGCATGGCCTTCACGCAACTGGTGCGAAAGGGTGCGCCGGTGATCTATGGCGGCTTCACCTCGAACGTCGATATGAAATCCGGGGCCCCGGCTTTCGGCACGCCAGAATACATGAAGGCGACAGTGGCAGGTGGCCAGTTGGCCAGGCGTTACAACGTGCCGTACCGCACCTCCAACACCTGTGCCGCCAACACCGTCGATGCCCAGGCGGCCTATGAAAGCGTGTTCTCGCTGTGGGGCCTGACCATGGGCGGCGGTAATCTCATCATGCATGGAGCTGGCTGGCTGGAAGGTGGCCTCGTCGCCAGTTTCGAGAAATTCGTGCTCGACTGTGACTTGATCCAGATGGTGATGGAATTCATGCAACCCCTTGAAACCAGTGAAGATGCGCTGGGTGTGGAAGCCATCCGCGAGGTTGGACCTGGCGGCCACTTTTTCGGCGCCCAGCACACCCTGGCGCGTTACGCGAATGCGTTTTATGCGCCGATCATCTCCGACTGGCGCAACAACCAGCAATGGCTGGCGGCGGGCAAGCCCGAAGCCTCGCAACGTGCCAACAGCGTGTGGAAACAGGCGCTGGCGGACTATCAGGAACCCGCCATTGATCCGGCGGTGAAGGATGAACTCAACGCCTTTGTCGACCGCCGCAAAGCTGAAGGCGGCGCGCCGACGGACTTCTGACTTCATGCCGCGGGTCATTGTCATTGGCGGGGCGAACGTCGACATCAAGGGCCGGGCCAGCGGCACATTCGTAGGGGCGACATCGAATCCTGGCGAGGTGACGGTATCGGTGGGCGGTGTGGCCCGCAACATCGCCGAGAACCTGGCGCGGCTTGGAAGTGATGTGTCGCTGCTCACTGTGCTGGGTGATGATGCCAATGGCCGGCTGGTGCGTGAGGCAACATCTGCGGCGGGCGTGGATTTGTCGTTGACGCTGACCGGCCCGGCGGCGACCGGCACCTATCTCGTCATCCTCGACCGAAAGGGCGAATTGCAAAGTGCCGTGAACGCAATGCAATCTGTCGAATGTCTGAAGCCACAGCATCTCGAAGCTGTGTCGGATCGTCTGGGCGCGGCCGATATGCTGGTGGCGGATTGCAACATCGGCGTGAGCTGCCTCGACTGGCTCGGTGCTTTCTCAGCCAGGTCGAGCGTACGGCTGCTGATCGAGCCGGTATCGGTGCCCAAGGCCAAGAAACTTCTGATGTTCAAGCGCGCCAGACCTGTCTTCGCCATCACGCCGAACCAACAGCAGCTGCAGGCGCTGACGGGCGAGTTCGAGCTTGAGGCGGCGATTGCCAGGCTGCACGGTTTCGGCTTCGAAAATGTCATCGTGCATCGGGGCGGCGAGGGCGCCCTTGTTTCCTCGTCTGCCGGTCGTTTCGCTATCGCAGCCTTTACGCCGGACGCCATCGCAGATGTTACGGGGGCGGGCGATGCCGCGGTGGCGGGACTGATCGTGGGGCTGCTGGAAGGGCTGCCGCTGGCGAAGGCCTCCAGGCTCGGCCAGGCCGCCGCATCGATCAAGCTCGCCACACGCGAATCCGTGGCAGTCGACCTCAATCGTGATAGGCTCAAATCCATCGCTGGCTTTTGATGGGAACGGCAGTTGGGCATTGAACTGGATTTTACCGATGAAGTTCGTGCCGCGCTGAGTAGCGGTGCAGCGGTCGTAGCACTTGAATCGACCATCATCGCCCATGGCATGCCCTATCCCGGCAATGTGCGCACCGCCCGCGAGGTGGAGCAGATTGTCCGCGATGGCGGCGCGGTTCCCGCCACCATCGCGATTTTGGACGGCCGCGTGAAGATCGGGCTTTCATCAGATGATCTCGAGTATCTCGGACGCGAGGGCCGCAACATCCGCAAGGTCTCGGTGCGCGATCTGCCTTACGTCGTGGCCCGCAAGCTCGACGGCGCCACGACTGTTGCCTCGACCATGCGGCTTGCCGCAATGGCGGGCATCCATGTGTTCGCGACCGGCGGCATTGGCGGTGTGCATCGTGGCGCCGAGAAGACCTTCGATATTTCCGCTGACATGCCGGAGTTCGCCGAGAGCAATGTTGCGGTGGTGACGGCTGGTGCCAAGGCCATTCTAGATTTGGCCTTGACGCTTGAGACGCTGGAAACGCTGGGCGTACCTGTAGTTGGCTATGGCACGGATGAATTCCCCGCCTTCTTCTCGCGCCATAGCGGCCATGCCGTGCCGATGCGCTGCGATACGGCGGCTGAGCTGGCGGCCTTGATGCACGCCAAGTGGCAGATGGACTTAAAAGGTGGAGTGGTGGTCGCCAACCCGATTCCGCAAGAAGCCGAGATTGCAGCCGGCGAGATCGCGCCAATCATTGCCGCTGCGGTGAAGGCAGCCGATGAAAAGGGTATAGCCGGTAAAGAGCTGACTCCATTTTTGCTTGCCGAGATTGCCGGCGTGACGCAAGGCCGCTCGCTTGCAGCCAACATCGCACTGGCCAAGAACAACGCGAGAGTTGGCGCTGCGATCGCCGTGGCTTATCGAGAGGTAGCACGATGAACGTTCAGCGCCGTGGCCGCCGCGCCGATGCCGCTCACTCGCCCATTCGGCAACTTCCCTGGAATCAGCCACGGCTGACGCTTGAGCCGTCCCGCATCTTGTCGGACGATCAGATCGAAACCATCCATCGGCAGTCGCTGAAGGTTCTGGAAGACATCGGCATGGATGTGCTGCTGCCCGAGGCCCGCGACATTCTGCAGAAGGCCGGCGCGCGGGTCGTGGGTGAGCGCGTGCGCATCGGCCGTGAGATCGTTGCCGAGGCGCTGAAGACTCCGCCCAGCGAATTTACTTTCCATGCCCGCAACCCGGCGCACAATCTGCATATCGGCGGCAATTGGATCGCTTTCGCACCGGTCGGCGGCCCGCCCAATTGCTCCGATCTCGACAAGGGCAGACGCCCTGGCACGCTTGAAGACGCCGGCAACTTTGTCAAACTCTCGCAATTCTTCAACACTGTGCACACGGCCGGTGGCGCTTCTGTCGATGCGCTTGATGTGCATGCCTCGATCCGCCATCTCTACATCACCGCCAACAAGATGCGCTATTCCGACAAGGTGCCATTTGTCTATGCGACGGGGCGGGCGCGATTGTTTGACGGACTCGAAATCGTTCGCATCGCGCGCGGCATCAGTCACGAGCAATTGCTGCGGGAGCCGTCTGCTTACACCGTCATCAACACCAATTCGCCCTTAAAGCTCGATACGCCGATGGCCATGGGCATCATCGAGATGGCGCGCCTCAATCAGGTCTGCGTGGTCACACCCTTTACGCTTGCCGGCGCCATGGCGCCCGTGACCATCATCGGCGCGCTGGTCGAACAGAATGCCGAAGCGCTGGCCGGATTGGCATTGTCGCAACTTAGCAATCCGGGGGCGCCCTTCGTCTATGGCGGCTTCACCTCGAACGTCGACATGAAGTCCGGCGCGCCCGCCTTCGGCACGCCGGAATACATGAAGGCCTGCATCATCGGTGGACAACTGGCGCGGCGCTACAAGCTGCCCTACCGCACCTCGAGCACCAACGCCGCCAACAGTGTCGATGCCCAGGCGGCTTATGAAACGGTGTTCTCGCTGTGGGGCGCCATCATGGGCGGCGGCAATGTCATCCAGCACGCGGCGGGCTGGATGGAAGGCGGTCTCGTTGCGTCATACGAGAAGTTCGCGCTCGATGTCGACCTGCTGCAGATGGTACAGGAATACCTGAAGCCGCTGATCGTTGACGATGATGCGATGGCTTTCTCGGCAATGCAGGAAGTTGGCCCCGGCGGTCATTTCTTCGGTGCGCGGCATACCCTGGAACGCTACGCGACCGCTTTCTATCAGCCGTTGATTTCCGACTGGCGCAACTTCCCCAACTGGCAGCAGGCCGGGTCACCAACGGCTGAAAAGAAAGCCAACGCTCTTTGGAAACAGGCGTTGGCCGAATATACCGAGCCATACATTGACAAGGCGATCGCCGAGGAGATCGACGCATTTGTTGTCCGGCGGGTTCAAGAGGGTGGCGAGAAAACCGACTTTTAGGACCTTCTAGTCGCGCGAATAAGCCAGACGCAGGCGCGGTGGCGCTGGTTCAACACCACCCAGCGACATTTCGTAGGAGAGCCGCAGTGCCTGACGCTGTTCGTCATGTGTGAGTCCCGACAGGAAACCAAATAGAAGTGTCTCCAGCGACTTTGAGAACTCTTTTAAACCGCTTCGGGATGCTTCATCCGCAACCAGAGTTGCCATGCAATACACGCTGACCGCTCCGGGCTTGTCCGGCCGAGACAGGGTGTCGAACTCGGATATCTTCATGCCGTGCTCTCCCGCCTTGATGCAGCCGAACGGAAGCTCGGGCTTGCACCTCGCGTTGCAGTCTGGCCTGAGCAAGGCAATCCCCGCAATATGGGAGAACTGCCATATCCGTTGACTTAGCGTGAGGATAGTTTGTTTACGGCTTGTTATGCTTTGCGAGCCGATAGGCTTGTGCGCCGAGATAGTAGTTGACGATCGCGTCATCGTAACGGTTCGCGCGCAAACTGGCCTCTGCCTCGTCAATCCCGCCTCGGCGGCGATCCCGCAAAGCCGCCTTTCGATCCGCTTCCGCGCCACGCCGGAGTTTTTCAAGCAAGCGGCGAAACGCCTCCATGCTGCCATGGTCGGTCCTGCTCACCTGGAGATTGCGCAGCGAGAATTCATAGAGGGCATTCTTGCCGGGACCGATCTCGGCCTTGCCATTGAAATCGACGGTTGGAATACACTGGCCCGCATCGATCTCGACCGCCTGGCAGGCAGAGGCGCAAGATCCAGCTGCCGCCACGCCGCAGCAGTTGCAAAGATCGGCTGCCGCGGCAGGCATGCTGCTGATCCACACCAGGCCCAATGCAGCCAATAGTTGTTTTGACATTGCTTCCCTCCGTGGCTGTTCCGGACTCTAGCGTGAACGCGGGAGAGCGCAAGTCCTTGACCAAAGACCTTCAGGTTTGCTGTATAAGCCATGACGCCGGTGTTCTTTTATCATCTTGAGCAGCAGTCCTTGGAAAGCGTGCTCCCCAAACTTCTGACGGCGAGCCTCGACAGGGGCTGGCGGGTGGTCGTACAGACCGGATCGGACGAGCGGGCGGAGGCGCTGGCCTCGCTGCTGTGGACCTTTGACGAGGAAAGCTTTCTGCCGCACGGCACCAAAGCGGATGGCGCTCCCGCCCTGCAGCCGATATGGCTGACCGCCGGAGACGACAATCCCAATGGCGCGCCGGTTCGCTTTTTTGTCGACGGCGCAAAAGCCGGTGAAATCGACGGGCTTGTGCGGGCTGTCATATTGTTTGATGGCCGCGACGCCGGCGCGCTTGAAGGCGCCCGGACCGGCTGGAAACGCTTCAAGAAGGAGGGCCGCGAAGTCACCTATTGGCAGCAAGACGAACACGGGCACTGGCAGAACCGCGCTGCCTAAAGTGCGCGCGGCCTTGCCGCAAAAAGGATGGCCACGCCCAACACGGCCGAAACCGCCGAACCTGCCACAACACCGGCGCGCACCGCGCCCTGCAGTTCTTGTGACTCGAAAGCCAGCCCGCCGATAAACAGACTCATGGTGAAGCCGATGCCTGCGAGGCAGCCAACCCCCAGCATGTGCACCCAGCCGCAATTCTCTGGCAGGCTGGCAAGGCCGGCTTTGATTGCCAGTCCGCTGGCGAGCAGAATTCCAATTGGCTTGCCTATCACAAGCCCGGCCGCAATGCCGAGCGGCAATGGCTGCAGCAGGTTGTTCAAACCAAAACCCTCGAGAGGAATGCCGGCATTGGCAAACGCAAACAGCGGCAGGATGAAGAATTTTACATAGGGGTGCAATGCTTCTTCAAGGACATGCAGCATCGCTGAACCGTCTTGCCGCGTCATCGGAATCATCAAGGCCAGCGCCACCCCGGCGAGTGTCGCATGAACGCCCGACTTCAGCACCAACACCCACATCGCAATTCCCAGGCAGAGATAAAGTCCGACACGGTCGATCTTGCAACGGTTGAGAACGAACAGCACGATGAGCACCACCGCGGCAAGCGTGAGCGATAGGACTGACAGCTTCGATGTATAAAACAAGGCTATGATGACGATGGCACCAAGATCATCAAGTGTTGCGAGCGTCAGCAGGAACACCTTGAGCGCTATCGGCGCGCGGGTACCGGCAAGCGACAGAGCACCCAACGCAAAGGCAATGTCAGTGGCCGCCGGAATGGCCCAACCGCGCATCAGCGTGGCGTCGCCCCAATTGAAGAAACTATAGACCAGCGCCGGCACCGCCATCCCGCCGATTGCGGCAAGCGCCGGCAGCACAATCTGATCGCGTGATGACAGATTGCCTTCCACCACTTCGCGTTTGATCTCGAGTCCGACAAGAAAAAAGAACACCGCCATGAGGCCGTCATTGATCCACAGGACGAGGGGCTTCGACAGGCCGAAATTGCCGATGGCAAGCGTGGTGGGTGCCTCAAGCAGCCCTTGGTAATGCGGCCGCAGCGCATCGATGTTGAAGGCGACGATTGCCGCAACCGCCGCGGCGGCCAGGATCAGTCCCGCTGTCGACTCGTGATGGATGAATGCCTGCAACCGGTTTTGCGGACTAGGCGTCATGCGCTTCAAGCCACTGCACTTCAAGTTGGTCGAGATCGCTTCCAAGCTTGGCCCGGAGCTTGGTGAAATCAGCTGCCTTCTTCGGTTCTTCGCGATATAGGCTACCGTCGCTCAAGGCCCGGTCGAGGATTTCGATCTTGTCCCTGATCTCCAGCATTCTGAGATCGAGCTTCTGAATGATCTTTTGCGCCGCCGCCACAGTTGGCTTTGGCGGTGGCGGAGGCGGCGCTGCCTTGAAGGCCGCCATGCGTTCGCTGCGCCGTCCCTCGCGCGACTTATCAAGCACCAGCCGCGTATAGTCATCCATGTCACCGTCAAAGGGCTTGACGGTTCCGTCACTCACCAGCCACAGTTCATCGGCGCAGGTTTCGATGATGTGGCGGTCATGGCTGATCAGAATGACGGCACCCTCATAATCGTTGATCGCCATGATCAGGGCTTCGCGGCTGTCGACGTCGAGATGGTTCGTCGGCTCGTCGAGAACCAGAATATGCGGCGCGTGAAACGATGCGAGCGCGAACAGCAGCCGGGCCTTCTCGCCGCCCGACAGCGTGTCGCAGCGCGAATCCGCCAGCTGCGCGCCGAAACCATAAGCGCCAAGCTTTGCACGGCGCCTGGCCTCTGGCGCATCGGGCATCAACGCGCGAAAGTAATCATAGGGCGTGCGATCGGCCGAAACCTCGTCAAGCTGATGCTGGGCAAAATAGCCGTGAGTCAAACGGGCCGGGACTTTCATCTCGCCCGATTGCGGTTCCAGCTTGCCACACAGCAGCTTCGCAAACGTCGATTTGCCGTTGCCGTTTGAGCCGAGCAGCGCGATGCGGTCATCGGGGTCGAGACGCAGCGTGATGTTACGCAAGACTGCCTTGTCGGGCTGGTAGCCGACGCTCACCTTGTCCCACTTCACCAGCGGCGGCGCGATGGCTTTTTGCGGATTGGGAAAGTGGAAGGGTGCCACCCGGTTCTCGACCAGCTCGGCAATCGGTTCGAGCTTCGACAGTGCCTTGAGGCGGCTCTGGGCTTGCCGGGCTTTCGAAGCCTTGTAGCGGAAGCGGTCGACGAAGGCCTGCATGTGCTTGCGCTGGTCTTCCTGCTTTTTCTTGAGCTTGACGGTGAGCGCCTGCTTCTCGCGGCGCTGGCGCTCGAAACTGTCGTAGTTGCCCTGATACAGAGTCAACTTGCCTTGATCGAGATGCAGGATGAAGCTCACCGCCTGGTTCAGCAGGTCGCGATCATGGCTGATCAACACAATCGTATGCGGATAGTCGCGGATGAAGCTGTGCAGCCAGATGGTGCCTTCGAGATCGAGATAGTTGGTGGGCTCGTCGAGCAGCAGCACGTCGGGCCTGGCGAACAGGGCGGCTGCCAGAGCCACGCGCATGCGCCAGCCCCCCGACAATGCCGAGCAAGGCCCCCCCTGGGTTTCCACCGAAAACCCGAGACCACTAAGAATTGTTGCGGCCCGTGACAGAGCGGTGTGGGCTTCGATGTCGGCGAGGCGTATCTGGATTTCGGCGATGCGATGCGGATCGGTGGCGGTATGCGCCTCGGCATTGAGGGTAGAGAGTTCATGGTCGCCCGCCAGCACCGTGTCGAGCAAGCTTTCGGGGCCTCCCGGCGCTTCCTGTGCCACGGTGCCGATTTTGGCATTGCGGGGCAGGGTGACTGAACCCGATTCCGACGGCAGATCGCCGAGAATCAGCCGGAACAGCGTCGACTTGCCGACCCCATTGCGGCCGACGATGCCGATCTTGTGGCCTTCAGGAATCGCAACGCTTGCGTCTTCCAGCAAAAGCCGCCCGCCGATCCGGAAAGTCAGTCCATTAATGTGCAACATGCCGCGCCTTCTAGCGGCGATGTCGCGGCAAGTCACCCTCTGGCTGGAGTCTCTTGACAAGTCTCGTGTTGCGCTGCACAAAATGAGGCGAATTGAGGGGCGCACATCAAGGTGAGTGACAAACAGAGGTCGAGGGCGGGAAGCGCGGGGCCGACAGATTCGGCCTATCTCGACGAGATCACCATGATGCTGCGGGACCAGCTGCGGCAGGTGATAAAGATGCGCGAACCCAAGGTTCTCGCCATCATCGATGAGCCAGCCGACGCTATCGAAATTCCGCCAGACCTGATGGAACATGCTCTTCAGGTCATCGGCATCTGGCTGCAGCTCCTCAATATCGCGGAGGAAAATGCTGCGATGCGGAACCGCCGCCAAATGGAGAACCGCAGCGGGCCGGACCATGTTCCGGGCTCGTTCTCGCATGCGTTTTCGCTTGTAGCGGCCGCCAACGTTGGACCCGAGGCTGTTCAGCGGGCGCTCGATAGCGTCGACGTGCAGCCGACCATCACCGCCCACCCCACGGAAGCCAAACGTGTGTCGGTTCTCGAAATCCACCGGCGCATTTATCTGAAGCTTTACGAACTCGAAAGCCCGCGCTGGACTCCCCGTGAACGCGTAGCGCTGCTGAAAGCACTGCGCAACGAGATCGATCTGCTGTGGCTGACTGGCGAAATTCGCCTTGAGAAACCTACGGTGGAACAGGAGATTCACTGGGGTCTGCATTTTTTCCGCGAAACGCTGTTCGATCGGACCGGCAGTATCTGCGATCTGCTGGAAGCCGCCTTGCAGAGACATTATCCCGAAACGCCGCTGCGCGTCCGGCCGCCGCTGAAATACTCGTCGTGGATCGGTGGTGACCGCGACGGCAATCCCTTTGTCACCGCCGATGTCACACGCTACGCCTTGCGCGAGAACCGTCTGGCCATTGTCGGCAGGCTCGATGAGCGCTTGCTCGAACTGACGCAACTGGTGTCGGTCAGTTCCCAGGAAGTCAACATTCCAGACTGGTTCGTGCAACGCGTCGCGGCGCAGGTTGCAATGACGGGCGAGAATGCGCCGGTCATCCACAACCGCAACTTCCATGAACCGTTCCGGCAGTTTTTCACGGCGTTGCGGATGCGGCTGGCGGCGACCATCGCGACCGGCGGCAGCGCGACTGGCTTTCGTGGTACATCCGAACTGATTGAGCAATTGCTGGCGGCCGAACAGGCGCTGGCGCAGATGCAGTCAGTGTCGATTGCGTCCTTGCTCGTCCGGCCGTTGCGCTGGGAAGTCGAAACCTTCGGCTTCCGCTCGATGAGCCTCGACATCCGCCAGAACACCACTGTCATCAACCGCGTCCTGCAGGAGATCTGGCATAAACTCAATCCGCTATCCCCGAATCCGGCTCCTGAATTGGGCACTGCTCGGTGGTCGGACTGGATCAACGCTGAACTTGCCAAGCCTCTGGGCTTCCTGCCGCTGTTCCGTGGCATGTCCGAGGAAGCCCGCGAGTTGCTCGATCTGCTCAAGCTGATTCACGAAACGATTGATGGACCGGACCCGCAGGCCATCGGGACGTTCATACTGTCGATGACCCAGCACGCCAGTGACATTCTCGGGCTTTACTTACTGGCAAAATATGCCGGACTGTTCGCCGATGAGACGGCCCGCGAGACGTGCCGCATCCGTATCGTGCCACTCTTCGAAACCATCGACGATCTCAAGGCGGCACCCGCTATCATGACCGAACTGCTGTCGACGGCAGTCGTCAAGGGCTCGGTTGCCGCCAACGGCGGCCGCCAGGAAGTGATGCTGGGATATTCCGATTCGAACAAGGACGGCGGGTTCTTCTGCGCCAGCTTCGAACTCTTTGAAGCGCAGCGCCGCTTGATCCGCATCGGCCGCGAAGCCGGAGTGGAAATCAGTTTCTTCCATGGCCGTGGCGGTTCAGTGAGCCGCGGCGGAGCGCCGACCGGCCGCGCCATCGCCGCTCAGCCTGCCGGAACGATCGGCGGGCGGATGCGGGTGACCGAACAGGGCGAAGTTGTTTCCTCGAAGTTCGCCAATCGCGGCACCGCGCAAAACAACCTTGAGATTCTCGCCGCCAGCGTTTTTGTTCATACGCTGAAATCCATCGACGAACCGGAACTCAAGATCAATCCGCATCACCAGAAAGCCGTGGAGTGGATTGCCCAGGCGTCTTTCCGTCACTACCGCAAACTGGCGGAAGATCGTGCACTGATTGACTATTTCCAGCAAGCCTCCCCGGTCGAGGAACTGGCCAACCTCAAGCTCGGATCAAGGCCTGCCAGGCGTTTCGGTGCCAGGGGCATCAACGATCTCCGCGCCATTCCATGGGTGTTTGCGTGGAGTCAGAACCGCCACTTGCTGACCGGTTGGTATGGGCTAGGCTACGCGTTCGATGACTTTCTGGTGCCGCGTGGCGGCGAGGGCATGAAACTTCTGCGCGACATGTTCAACCGCTCGCGTGGTTTCCGGCTGGCTGTCGATGAGGTTGAAAAATCGCTCTACCTCGCCGACATGCGGGTTGCCGAACAATATGCGGCACTGGTGACCGACCGGGTGGCCGCCGAACGCCTCTTCGCACTCATTCGGCACGAACACGACCGCACTTCGCGGACTATTCTTGACCTCACCGGCGAGACGAAGCTTTGTGAGAGATTCGAGGGATTGCAGCGCCGTTTCGAGCGGGTGCGGCCGATGGTCGATCAGTCGAACCGCTGGCAGGTGCGGCTTCTGAGGGAAACCAGGCGCGACGGCAATCAGGAAAAACTGATGTTGCCGTTGTTGATGACCATGAACTGCGTGGCAACCGGCCTCGGCTGGACGGGCTGACAACGGTAAGACCGGCCATGGCGCGAACCAAAGCCGGTCTCCATCTCCCGAAGCCCCAGGTCCGGGAAGGGGCACGATTGGACGTTGAAGCTCCGGGTATGATTGCGCGGAAGCTCAGTAGCAGACGAGCTTCTTGGTGAACCACACAGTCTTCCTGGTGTGCCACTTGTTCCACTTCACGTGCTTGACCTTCTTGTAGAAGCAATGGTCGCCGTAGAAATAGAGGCCGTGGTAACCGGGCGTGCCGATCGTAATATTGAAATCGATGTTGGTTTTGGCCTGGGCGGCGGGAGCGAGGCTCAAGCCCATGGCGCCGGCGGCGGTAAGAGCGATGAGAGCGTTGCGGATCATGTTGTTGTTCCTTCCTGGTTTGCTTTCGCGGTGACGATCACCGTTGATGGATGCCTTTCTAGAACCATCCGCCTGAACCCTCTCTGAGCGCTGCGTTTATCTCCCGTTCATGTTTCAGAACTTTTGTCCATTGCAACTCCGGGAACCGTGAGCCCATGGCCAATGCCGGCACGCCCGTCGAAGACAAAGCAGGAGCCGCGCCACAGACTCTGGTCTGGTGCAATCGCTTCGAGGTACTTCAGGATGCCGCCCTTCAGATGGTAGACCTGTTCGAAGCCTTCGCTCAGCAGATAGCTCGTGGCTTTTTCGCAGCGGATGCCGCCGGTGCAGAACATCGCGATCTTGCGTTTCTTGTCGCCGTTGAGGCGTTCCCGCACAAAAGCCGGAAACTCGCCGAAACGTTCCGTACCCGGATCAATCGCATTGTGAAATGTTCCAGCCGCCACTTCGAAACTGTTGCGCGTATCGATGACCAGAACGTCCGGCTCGGAAATCAGCGCGTTCCAGTCCTCCGGTACGACATAGGTGCCGGTGCGATGCGCCGGATCGAGGCCTCGAACGCCAAGTGTTACGATCTCCTTCTTCATCCGCACCTTGAGCCGGGAGAATGGCATTTCATCCGCCAGCGATTCCTTGCTCTCAAGGTTGGAGAACACGTCGTAGTTCCGGATGGCGGCAATGACCTCCGCCACGGCTGCGGCTTCTCCGGCGATGGTGCCATTAATGCCCTCCGGTGCCAGCAGGATGGTGCCGCGAATGCCATGGCTGGCACAGAGTAGGCGCAGCGGATCTTGATAGGCTTGCAAATCCGTGAGGTTGACGAATTTGTAGAACGTGCTGACACGAAAGCTCATAGTCTCACCGGCCACCTGCAACAATTGCTCTCCCGTATCGATGCGCCCGGTGAGGAGAACCCGCCGGTATCGCCTGCTCCGCATGGCGATTTGCACTTCTTTAGATGGCCGGAAACGGCCTGTCTCCCAGGCAATGCGGAAGCCTCTTGCTCTCAGGCGGTATTTCCAGTGTATTTGAAAATCGACAAGGCCAAGACAATGAGAGGATCGACCCCATGACATCAAGACGAATGCTACTGGCTGCCGCCGCTTTCCTGGCACTGGCAATGCCGGCTTCAGCCGCCAACATGATCGGCAATTGCGAGGTGAGCGGCGAGAAGGGCTCGATTCCCATCGCCAGTCCGGCCAAGGCCGGGCAATTGACCGTCGAGGTCTCATTGCCGGCACCGATCTGGTGGAACGGCGACACGCCTGAAGCCATCAAGGATGGCATGGAATACTGCATGGCAGCGGAGATGGCCTGGCGGGCCGGCTATGACAAGCTGGAAGTCGTCAACGTCGGCTGGGATGCGTTGATTGCCGGGCAGACCGAGGGCTTCGACCTTGCAATGTCGCAGATATCGATCACCGAGGAACGCAAGAAGGTCCACGACTTCTCGGTCTCCTACTTCAGCTCGGACATCGGTGTTCTCGCCCGGACCGATGCGCCGGTCGATGAAAAGTCCATCAAGTCGGCCAAGGTGGGCGTGCAGCAGGCAACAACCGGAGCATCCTTTGCCCAGGGCACTTTGGGATTGACGGACGTTCAGGTCTATCCCGACCAGGGCGACATGTTCACAGCACTCAGGGCCGGCCAGATCGATGCCGCGATGACCGATACGTCGATTGTCCTTGCCGAGCAGGTCGCCAATGGCGACAAGGTTGCCGTCGTCGGCCAGTACAAGACCGGTGAAGCTTATGGCGCGATTTATCCGAAGGGTAACGCCAACAATGCGGTGCTCGACAAGATCATCCAGGCGATGATCGATGACGGCACCATGGCAAAACTCGGCGGCAAGTATCTGGCGGCGGCCTGGGGCAAGGATCCAGCGTCGATCCCCTATTTCAATCCCTGACATCAGTTGGACTCCCTTCCCGGTTGAGAGGGGAGCCTCGTTCTCTTGCAAGCGCAATCACCTCCCTCCGTTCCGCAACGCGCCGATAGCTTGGCGGTGGTGGCATTGCTTTTCGCAATGCTCTGCGTGCTCGGTGCCTTCAGTGCCACACGTCTGATCCGTCAGGCTCTTGAAAGCCTGGGCGCCATGCATCCGATGTGGAGCGCGGTGTTCTGGCTGGTGATCGCCGCGACGGCTGTACTGTTGTGGCCGGCCCTGCGCGCCTTGAGGGCCGCCAATCTTGCCAGACAGGCACTCGCCGCGGGCGATATTGTCGAGGCCCGCATCCAGGTTGCGGTCTCGCGTGAATTGAGCTGGCAGACGCTGGGATGGGGCGCGTTTGCAATGATTGCCCTGGGCTTCTGCAGTTTCATCGTGATGAACGGCGTCGCCGTGGGCAAGACGTTTTTCCTCCTGCCGTTGATGATGGAGAAGTGGTGGCTGGTCACCAGGCAGTTTCTTTCCGTCAATATATTCATCTTCGTGGTGGCCGAGATTCTCGTGCTGGTGTGGGGGCTGATCGTCGCCCTGGCGCGCCTGATGCCGGGGCCGGCGGGCCAGCCGATCCGGGCGCTGGCCATTCTTTACTGCGACATCTTCCGCGGGCTGCCCGGCATCGTGACGCTGTACCTGATCGGCTTCGGCATCCCGACATCGGGCCTTCCTGATTTGATCGTGCCGCACATTGTCGGACTGTTTGTCGATCTGTCGTCCATGTCGGTTGCCGAGGCGCGGAGTGCCACGCGAATTCCCGTCGTCTGGTGGTGTATTCTTGCTCTCACGCTCACCTATGGCGCCTATGTTGCCGAAGTCTATCGCGCCGGTATCGAAAGCATTCACTGGAGTCAGGTTTCGGCGGCGCGTTCGCTCGGCCTCTCCTACATGCAGACCATGCGTTATGTGGTGGTGCCGCAGGCGATCAGGCGTATCATGGCGCCGCTGCTCAATGATTTCATCGGCCTGCAGAAGGATACGGCACTGGTGCAAGTCGTCGGCGTCATCGATGCCTTCAACCAGTCGCGCATCATATCGTCCAACGCCTTCAACCTCTCGGCGGTCACCATCGTGGCGATCCTCTTCGTCATCGTCACCATTCCACAGGCGCGCTTCGTCGACCGCCTGATCGAGCGCGACAGCGCTCGAATGCGGGCGGGCGGTTGAGATGGCATTCCTCGAGCTGCGCAAGGTCGATAAGGTTTTCGGTCCGGTCAGGGTCTTGAGAGGCATCGACCTCGACGTTGACGAGCATCAGGTGGTCTGCCTCATTGGCCCATCGGGTTGCGGAAAGTCGACGCTGCTGCGCTGTATCAACGGCCTGGAAGCGATTCAGGGCGGTGAGATCCGCCTGATGGACGACCGCGTTTCGGGACCGGGCGTTGACTTGAACCAGCTGCGGCAGAACGTCGGCATCGTTTTTCAGAGTTTCAATTTGTTTCCGCACATGAGTGTTCTTGAGAACGTGACGCTGGCGCCCATCAAGGTGCTCAACCTTGGCCGTGGCGAGGCGGAGGAGCGTGCCCAGGCGCTGCTGAAACGCATCGGTCTCGAGGCCAAGGCCAACGAGTATCCCGACCGGCTGTCGGGTGGACAGCAGCAACGCGTTGCCATCGTCCGGGCCCTCGCCATGGAACCGAAAGTGATGCTGCTCGATGAAATCACCTCCGCACTTGATCCCGAACTCGTTTCCGAAGTGTTGAACATCGTCCGCGATCTGGCCAGCCAGGGCATGACCATGCTGCTGGCCACGCATGAGATGGGATTTGCCCGCGAAGTCGCCAGCAAGGTCTGTTTTCTTTATGATGGCGTGGTTCACGAAGAGGGTCCCCCGGCGCAGATTTTCGGCGACCCGCAGCAAGAGCGAACCCGCGTGTTCCTGAAGCGCATCATCGAGGCCGGGCGGCTCTGAGATTGGTGATCTAAGTTCATGGCAAGCCAGCCGCGCATCGCTGTACTGACATGTTTGACGCCGCATGCCTGGATCGCCATCAATGCGTTGGCCGAACACTTTGGCCAGCTCGACATTCTCAATGAGGAACGCCAGGGCAAATGGGCGCTGATCCGCAGCCGCGCCAGGCGGCAGGGTGTGCTGACAGTCATCGGGCAGAGCGCATTTGCCCTGGCGCAAAAAATAGCCATCCGCAGTCAAGGCCCACGCATCGCTGCCATCATCAACGACAACAAACTTAACTGCGAGCCAAACCCCGGCTGCCGGCGCCACGGGATCGGTTCGGTAGACGCCATGGCCTGCCGGACCGCTCTCGCCATGATCAAGCCCGATGTGGTGGTGGTTCTGGGCACCAGGATCATCGGCAAGGAAACCCTGGCAGCGATTACAGTTCCGGTCATCAATTCGCATGCCGGCTGGAACCCGGCTTATCGCGGCCAGGCGGGCGGTTATTGGGCCCTTGTCAACGGCGACCAGAATCATGCCGGTGTCACTGTGCACCTGGTGGATGCCGGGGTCGATACTGGTGGCATTCTCTATCAGGAACGCTTTCATCCAACCAAGGCCGACAGTTACGCTACTTACTTCTACTTGCAGGCGGGCATCTCGCGGCCGTTGCTGGTGAAAGCCATCGAAGATGCAGTTGGGGGGCGGCTTTCGGTTCAGGCGAGTTCGCTTGTATCCAGGCAATATTATATTCCAACGCTGTGGGGATATCTGTGGAGAGGGGTGACGCGCGACGTGTGGTGAGGCCATGCCGGGCGGCCCAAGCCTTTTACCGTAAGTGACTGGTATCATTGTCAGCTTCCGTTCAGACTTGTGTCCGCTGGGCCTTGTTCGTCCCTTAATTCCGCCATGGTGCGGCAGCATATGACCGCTCTGACGATGCGGGCGGCTGGTGCGGCCCGTTGCCATGACATGAAACGGAGTGTGGGAATGAAACTTTTGCCCTTGAAGACGAGTTTGCTGGCGCTTGCGCTGTTTGCGGTTGCCGGCCCCGGCATCGCCGAAGCTGCCGGCAAGTCCGAGCCGGGCACCATGGTCGTGGCGCAGGCCGACGACGAAAGCGCCAGCGGATCGCAGCGTATCGAAGCCATCAAGAAGTTTTTGGCGGCCGGGCGCGCCCTGTCGAAACTTGATGACGGCAAGCTGGCCCAGCGCCTGAAGCGGGCGCAGAAATTCCAGGGCACGCCCGATCTTCCCGCCGATCTCGCGCAAGGCCTCGAACAGAAAATCGCCGAACTGAAGGCGGAGATGGCAAAGCGCCAGGCAGGCGGCACGCAGACGTCCACCGATGCGGCCACGGGAACGGACGCTGCGCAGCAGAATGACACCGCGGCCTCTGACGGCCAGCCCAGCACCCCGGTTGCAAGCGCTGATGAAGTTGCCGAATTTCTGGGCTCGGTTCAACCGCCTGACAAACTCGACAAAAAGGCACTCCGCATTCAGATGCGCAAGGCGGCGCAACTGTCGAAGACCGCAGGCTTGTCGCAGGAGGATCGCCGCAAGTTGAAGCAGGTGGTGCGCGAGTCGCGCGTGGCACTCGGCAAGGGCGATGGCACTGCCACGCAAACGACACAGGCCGATGAAGCTGGCGGAACAGCAGGCAACGGTACTGACGCATCCGCTGCACCGGCAGCGGAATCCGGCAGTGCCGCCGCTTTCATCGCCAACACCAAGCCCGCCGCCGATCTGAACGACGCGCAATTGCGCAAGCAGATGAAGGATGCGGCAGCGCTCTCCAAGGCTTCCGGCACGTCGAAGGACGATCGCCAGCGCCTCCGCGCCATCATGCAGGCGGCCCGCGCCGAACTTGCCAAGCGCCAGGGCGGCACCGACACCAATGCTGCCGATAACGGCAGCGATGCCGCGGATGAGACGCCGGCTGCCGGGGCCGGGGAAACGAAAACTGTTGTCGATGTCGTCTCCGAGAAGAAGGCCCGCGACATTCTCGCCGGCAATGCCGATGCCAAATCCATGGATAAGGCCGAGTTGCGGAAGCGCCTCGCCACCATGCGCGAGCTGCTGGCCGCCAACAAGTTGTCGCCCGCCACCAACAAGGCGCTGCGCGAGAAGCTGGCGACCGAACGCACTTACCTGCGCCAGGAGGTCGGCAAGGGCACCGGCCAGGGCTCCGGCACCACGGTCAACAACATCACCATCAACAATAACATCACCATCAAGCCGGAGGTGATCAAGGTGGTGATCGCCGACAAGCGGCCATCGGCCGGTTTGAAGGATGACGAACTGCGCATCCGCATCAATGTCTATCGCAAGATCGTCATCGACGTGAACTACTCCGATTCCGAGCGCCAGCAGTGGCGCGCCGCGATGGAGCGCGACCGCGTCATCCTGCGCCAACGCCTGCTCGCCGCGCGCGCGCAGCGCCAGGCGGGCCTCAAGGCCAAGGGCAAGGATATCAACATCAACCTGAGCGTCGAATTCAAGCCCGGCCGCCCGGTGCCGCCGCGCTCGGTCTTCGCGGCCGAAGCTGACGATCAGGAGTTGACCGACGTGCTGGCCGCTCCGCCGCGCCGCAAGCTCGAGCGCAAATACACGGTCGAGGAAGTCGAGACCGATCCCGAGCTGCGCGATGCCGTGGCGCGGATCGAGATCGACACCGTGCACTTCGGCTTCGGCGAGGGCTACCTCCGCGAGGAGGAGATCGAAAATCTCGACCGCATCGCCGAGATCATGGAGCAGATCCTCGCCGTCAATCCGGGTGAGGTCTTCATGATCGAAGGCCACACCGATGCGGTGGGCTCGGACCCATCGAACCTCCAGCTGTCGCGCGAACGCTCGAAGGCGGTGAAGGAGGCGCTCACGACCTACTTCGTCATCCCCGGCGAAAACCTCAAGACGGTGGGCTTCGGCGAGCGCTACCTCAAGATTCCGACGCCTGACCCGGAAGCCGAGAACCGCCGCGTGTCGATTGCCCGCATCACCGCTCTCGTTGGTGCCCTCGAGCAATAGGACCGGCCGAACCTTCAACCCTTGCCTTGGACCCGGGCCGCCGCTATACGGCGGCCCGGTCCATTTCATCGACTGACACCAGGGGAATTCATGGCCATCGAACGCACCTTCTCGATCATCAAGCCCGACGCCACGAGGCGCAACCTGACCGGCGCCATCAACGCCAAGATCGAGGCGTCGGGCCTCCGCATCATCGCCCAGAAGCGCGTGCAATGGAGCAAACCCGAAGCAGAGGCGTTTTATGGCGTGCACAAGGCGAGGCCCTTCTTCAACGATCTCGTGAGCTTCATGACGTCTGGCCCCATCGTGTTGCAGGTGCTTGAAGGCGATAACGCCGTTGCCAGGTATCGCGACGTGATGGGCGCCACCAACCCGGCCAACGCGGCGCCCGGCACCATCCGCAAGGACTTCGCCGAGTCGATCGAGGCCAATTCCGCGCACGGCTCCGACAGCCTCGAGAATGCGGCAATCGAAATCGCCCAGAACTTCAAAACAGCCGAGATCGTGGGCTGAGCCATCATGTGGACCGCCCTCTACGTCGTCTCGATCATTGCCGTGAACTGGATGTTCACTGCGATTGCACCGTGGCCGACGCCGCTGGGCGATCTCTACCTCGCCAATATCGTCGTCGGCTTCGTCTTCGTGCTGCGTGACTATGCGCAGCGCGAGGTTGGCCACAATGTCCTGTTTGCCACCGCCGCCGCCGGAGTCCTCACCTGGTTCATGGTCGATCCGGCCATTGCGGTCGCCTCGATCACCGCCTTCATCCTCGCGGAGATGGCCGACTGGGCGATTTATTCCTTCACCAGGCGCCCGCTGTCGCAGCGCATCCTCTATTCCAGCCTGATCGCCGTGCCGCTCGATACGCTGGCCTTCCAGTATCTCGCCGGCTATTTGACACCTGCCGCGTTCTCGATGGAGATGCTGAGCAAGGCAATTGGCGTGGTCCTCGTCTGGTACCTGCTGCGCCTGCGCGACCGCAGATTGGCCATCAGCAGCTGAAGCCCCGTGGCATCGGCCTCTGCCCAGCACTTGAGCTTCCTGAAAGAACTGATGGCGGGCTTTGGCCCAGTTGAGGCACGGCGCATGTTCGGCGGTGCAGGCCTGTTCCGCGATGGCCTAATGTTCGCGCTGGTTGCCGGGGATGATTTGTTTCTCAAGGCCGATGCCGAAAATGCGGCAGCCTTCGAGGCGGAACAACTGGCGGCGTTTTCATACTCGACAAAGACTGGCACGCACACGCTCACCTCATATCGCCGCGCCCCCGAACGCTGCTTCGATGACGAGCGGGAGATGACGGGATGGTGCCGCCTCGCCTGGGGAGCAGCACTGCGCCAGAAGGCGGCAAAGCCGAAGTCGCGGAAGAAAGTGCTGAAGCGTTAGCCTTAGCCTTGGCCGCCATCCGCTCCGCCGTGTCGGCGGCATCGCGCGCGTTGATCTCCTATTTCAACTCCGCCATCGCCATGCCAAGCTCATAGCTGCTGAGCTTCTTTTGGTTGGGGTCACGGGGAAAAGAGGCCGGATGAGTGTGGTGCGGAACGAATTTCTGGTCCGTCTTCACCCGGATGCCTACGTGTTTCACGTCAGAAGCATGCAAAAAACCGTAGCCTTGCAATCCCGTACGCAAACGCGTACATTCCCCTCATGCGCACCACCTCCTATAGCGAACTCCGCAAGAACCTCGCCTCGACGCTTGACCGGGTGACGGCGGACCGCGAGCCCGTCATCATCACCCGCGACCGGGGAAAGCCCGCCGCCGTGTTGCTGTCGCTTGAGGAGTTTGCCAGCTTTGAAGAAACCCAGCACCTGTTGCGCAGCCCCGCCAATGCCAAACGGCTGATGGAATCCATCGCCGAGTTCGAGGCAGGCGGTGGCACCGAGCGCAAGCTCATCGAATGAGATTGCTATTTTCCGAACGTGCCTGGGATGACTATCTCCACTGGCAGGCGCAGGACGAAAAAATACACGAACGCCTCAACATCCTGATCCGCGAAGCCAGCCGCACCCCCTTTCTGGGGATTGGCAAACCAGAACCCTTGCGCGGCAACCTCTCCGGCTGGTGGTCAAGACGGATCACCCAGGAGCACCGGCTAGTGTATCGGGTAAGGGATGGGATGCTGGAGATTGGGCAGTGCCGGTATCACTATTGAATTGAGCAACCGTGCGATACGTCGTCAAATAGCAGTTCCATTTGCTGCCAAGTACTAGAGAAAGTCTCCAGCGACGACCACGTCTGACCAAATCGAGTTTGCTAATAGACCAAGAAGAGAAACGTTGTCGCTCTTGAATCTGCGAATTGCTGTGTAGGCGGGATTCAAGATATCAGGTTCATTGACAATTCTCACTTTGAGTCCAAAAGAATTGCATGCGTTCTTTATACTTCCAACATTGCCAATAGCCATGCCATGACGTTTTTTGACCGTCCGCATCGCCGAGAACGCCTTTACAGTAGCTTTCAATCTTTCTGAGCGCGACCCAGGAAAATATTCTAACCACGAAGTAGATAGGTATTCTTCGTCCATTCGGAGTTCGAATGCTTGAGGAAAGACGCCGACCATGACTTCTTCGTCCCAAATGCATAACTGTGATGGACAGTGCCTGACGACACTGTCGCCTTCAGGAACATAACTAGATGCCATCGTTAAATAGCGGTTCTGGATGATACGGCGCTATCACCTCAGGAATTCGGTGAATTTGACTGGTCCCGGCACCGCTTTCCTTCTCACCGTCAATGGTCCTGTTGATTACCCAACGAATCTCGTCTTCTGGCAAATACTCCAAGACCAACCGGTCACTCTCTTGCCTCCAAGCCGACAAGAATGTTCCCCTTTGAGAGAGACCGACACCTGGCCTCTTAGTCGGGTGTAAGTAGACTATAGCGCGAAGCAAAGTAGAGAATGATTGAAGATCAGGAACATCAAATCCATCGTCCCAATCATCAGAGTCGAGCAAACGATCCAGGCTACTGAGCAGCATGTTTCGCCATGCGTCATCCAGATGCATAGCTACAATAGCAATCATTCTCTTGAGCTCGGAATTCCTATTCCTAAGCTGTTCCGCCAAGGGAGCAGACCTGTTAACATCAGAAGATACACCCAACGGTGCACTTGTCATCAAGAGTGAGTCTTTGATCCCTCTTAACTTGCCGGCAATTTTGACGGATGCTTCACTAGCGCCGGGTGAACTCTCACTCGCAACTGGCCGCCTCGTCAACATTGATCTCGATCGGGAAGGTACTACTTGCACGCTCATGTTCCGAATACCTCCCTGGTGCGATTCGTAATACAAGACTCAAACACACTATTCTTGAGGTTACGAAATTTTTCCACAAATGGCCACAAATCTTCTTCCCGTTGAGGCAATTCTTGGTCTTTGCTCAAATCTATGTCCAGCAAGAAGGAATTAACTCTAACCAATACATTGTTGTCACTGCCTACATTCACCACCAATCGTATCTTCTCGGTTCCTAGAAGGGTACTAAAGTTAACTGCGAAGCCGGTAAGTGGAGAAGAAGAATGCATGGGCAATCTAGGTGAAACATTTAGATAATCGTCCAGGTTAATCGGTTGCTCGCCCGGATTTGGTATATCGATCCGGTTTATGAAGCGCACGCCGACGCGAGTGATTTCTCTTTGGCCAGCGACGCGCTTGAAGACAGTCCAGTTTTGTTGAACTCTTTCGATGAGAGATTCCCATCCCAAGTACGGGGCAAGCCGGGAGTTCACGATGGAATTCGGGCCAATCAACAGTACATCGCTCACATCGATGCTGGTCAATCGGTAGCCCTGAAACTGCTGGTGCATCCTAGCTGAATCAGGCCCGATCTGAAAACCGAACTCCATATTCCTCTGTGGAGGAAGTGGATACTGGTCCGTAAGTTTATCTTTGAGTTTCTCTAGAACCGCAGCGTCAAGAGGTTCACGGACTTGAAACTCCACTACTGCTTCTACCACCGGCGGCCACTTGTAACTGCGAGCCATGAGAACCTTTTGCGTTCAATTTCTTCTGACTGAATTTAGGTTACCCCACCTTCACGGAGCGCATCAGGAACGCCGGCATGTTGCCATCGTGGAAGCCGTGGGCGTCGGGAGCGTCGCCGACGTCGCGTTGCGGGTGGCGGTCGGGGCGTTTGGGGGCCGGGGTGCGCTCCGGGCGGGGGGCGCGGTCAGGCTTGGTCTCGGACTTGACAGGCTCGGGCCTGGGCGCGCGCTCGGGCTTTGCTTCGCGGGGCTTGGCCTCGGACTTTGGCAACATGGCCTTGGGCTCGCGAGGTTTGGATTCGCGCACGCGTTTACGCTCGCGGGCCGGGGGCGCGTCTTCAACATCATCGGCGCCAGCGCTGGCGCCGAGGTCGAAGTAGGGCACGTCCTTCTTGATCAGCGCCTCGATGCCCTTCCAGTATTTTCCCTCTTCCTTGGTCACCAGCGTGAAGGCCTGGCCCTCGCGGCCCGCCCGCCCGGTGCGGCCGATGCGATGCACGTAATCCTCGGCATGGGTGGG
>JANPCS010000163.1:0-1749 GCA_031431065.1 Hyphomicrobiales bacterium
CGAAGTTCAAGCCGCTATAGCCCAGTTGCTTCAGCATGCCGCCCTGGTCCGCCATGGCGATCAGGCTGTCGGGAATGGCGATGTTGGTGATCATGCCGGTGGCGCTTCCAGCACCGGTTTTGGGGTCGCCATCCCAGGTGGTTGACACGCCATCTATGGTGACGGTCTGGCCTTGCGCGGCGATGGTGATCTTTCCGGCTTCCATCTTGCGGGCAATGGTGGCGGCGGCACGGAAGGCTTCTGCAGGGGTGGGAGCATCGTTTATCTCCGTCACATACCAGCCTTCAGCGCTGGCGCTCGGCATCGTGGCGGTGAGCGAAAACTCCGGGGTCTTCACGTCGGCGGTCATGTCCTTGAACGTGGCGCTGCCGATCTGGTAGAGGCCATCGCCCTCATCCGAGAGATTGGAAAATGTCGCTTCGGCGATCTTCGCCGTCATGCCGGGCTGGCCATCACCCTCGGTCTTGCTGAACGAAAGATTGGCGATGGTGACATTGCCGCTGCCATCGGTCTCAAGTGATTCGTAAGTTGGCTCGACCTTGGTCTGGCGCTCGATGCCGTCAAGGAAGGCCTGCACCGCCGGAGGAGCCTCGCCATCCTGGGCCAGAACCGGGCTCGCCAATGCCGTTCCGGCCAGGCAGAGAATTGTAAACAATTTTGCGGGATACTTCATAAAATGTTCCTTGTTCAGTGGGGCAGGGCAGCTTTTGACTTTATAATTGTGAACACGCCATGAACGCAAGGTGTTCGCAGGTTGGCCATTGATGACTCAAGTCCGGCAGGCTAGGTTCCGCGCCGGATTGAGACGAAGGATCGAGATAAGGGAACGTGAATGCGGAAGATTCTGATGTTCTTGGCTCTGGCGGCAATACCGTTGATGGCCATGCAGGCAGCCCCTGTGGAGGCTGCCACAACCGCCAGGCCAAGCGAGCAGGAACTGCTGGTCATCAAGAAGAAGAAGGCCGAGACGGCGCGCAAAGCCTATGCGGCAAAGCGCCTGGCGGCCAGCAAGGCCGCCGAAGCAAAACGCCTTGCCGCGCAAAAGCGCGTGCGGCTGATCAAGTCCGCCTCGGCGGCGCAAACCCAAGGGGCATCGGCGCAGCGGCGCAAACTGGCGGCCGGCCGAAACTGCGATGGTTTCCTGACCTGCCTGTTTGGACGCAAGAACAGCCGCAATGTGCGGCCGTCCTCCATGGCCCGCCTGTCGGCGGGCGGCTCCGGCAGTGACGTTGCAACCTCCGAGATCGTGTCGTGGTCGCCGGGTACCAAGTATTCGCCAGGTTCGCTGATCGTGCGCACGCCTGAGCGCGCACTCTATCTCGTGTTGGGTAACGGCAAGGCCCGCCGTTACAAGGTGGGTGTCGGCCGCGAGGGCTTCCAGTGGTCCGGCAATTCGCGCATCGCGTCCAAGCAGGAATGGCCGACCTGGCGCCCGCCGCAAGTGATGATCGAGCGTGAAGCCGCCAAAGGTCATTATCTGCCGGAAGAAATGGAAGGCGGGCCGGAAAATCCGCTCGGCGCCCGCGCCCTTTACATCGGCGGCACCATGTATCGCATCCACGGCACCAACAATGCCTCGTCAATCGGCGGCGCCGTCTCATCAGGTTGCATCCGCATGATGAACACCGATGTCATCGACCTGTATGAGCGCGTCAAGGTCGGCGCGAGAGTTTACGTCTATCAGTGACGGCGAAGACCATTCGTATATCCCAAAAAGAACTTATGGGCGTTCCGTGTCTGAGCGGGTAC
>JANPCS010000164.1:0-5619 GCA_031431065.1 Hyphomicrobiales bacterium
CTTCGCCGGCCTTGGTCATCACCTCGTACACCAGGGCTGAAAGCGTACGGAGGTAGGGCACGTAGATGTGCTCGATGCGGTGGCGGGCTTCGGCAAACTCAATGCGGCCGCGATAGATGTACTCGCCCTCCCAGACGATGCGGGGAATGGTGCCGAGACCGCCCGCGACGCGCGGCGAGCCGGTGTTGGCGTAACCCGGCAACTCGCCTGAAAACATCCTGGGGTCGAGTTCGTAGGGTTCACGGTTGAGATCGATAAAACTGCGCGGCGCGAGCGCCCGCAGCAAAGGCGCGCCGTGATCGGCACAGGCCATGAAGAGCTCATCGACGTAACAATCCTCGGATTTCCGCAAGGCCGACAGCGGCAGACGCGACTGGCGCAGGAACTGCTGGGAAAACTGCCTGCCGCTATGCGGCGAATTGAACAGCACAGGCGCCGTCCACTCGGCCGGCGGCAGGATTTCGAAAGCCAAGGTCGTGTCCCTATTGCCCATGCCGACTGTGTCTGTTGCGGAGAATTGCTGCATCATCTATGAGCCGCGCGGCGCTGTCCAGTGCGGATTGAGCTTCACACGCCATTTACCGGTGGCGGTTAAAAGCGCTCGGGGCGCGTTATGTTGTTCCCAAAGCGAGCGGAAGACGGTTAGTATGACCAGCAGGACCATGGCCAAAATCATTCTTGCAGAAGACGATGACGACATGCGGCGCTTTCTGGTGAAGGCGCTGGAGAAAGCCGGCCATCAGGTGCAGAGCTTCGGCGAGGGAGCGAGCGCCTTCGAGGAGATCAAGCAGACGACATTCGACCTGTTGCTCACCGACATCGTGATGCCGGAAATGGACGGTATCGAGCTCGCCAGGCGGGCGTCGGAACTCGATCCGGCGCTCAAAATCATGTTCATCACCGGCTTCGCCGCGGTGGCGCTTCACCCCGATTCCAAGGCGCCAAAGGATGCCAAGGTGCTGTCCAAACCCTTCCATCTGCGTGACCTCGTGGCCGAGGTCGAGCGCATGATGGCGGCGTGATACGCAAGCCCGGTATTCGGGCTTGCGCCCAGCGGACCAGCCCGCTATAGGGGCGCTTCGATTGTCCAGGCGTGGGTGGTTAGCTCAGAGGTAGAGCACTACCTTGACATGGTAGGGGTCACAGGTTCGATCCCTGTACCACCCACCATTTTGCCAATCGTCGATTGCCACTTCGCAAGGCCGCTCCAACACGGCCCTCCGGTGGGTGCTCCTCGGTGTTGCGGTCATGTTGGGGGTGACGCTCCTGTGGCCGTTCGCAAGCGGGATATTCCGATTTGGGCCGCTGCATTGGAACGATCTTACCGTGACGCTGATCGCTGGCGCCGCTCTGTTGGCTGCTCTCGAGTTCGCGAAGTCGTTGTTGCGTAGACGTGGAAGCAAGCTGGCAGGTTCCCTGCCCATGGATCGCCTGCACGCACTCGGCATGATTGGAACTGAATGACAGGCGGCGCACGTCTGCCGCGCAGCGCTTCGTTCCGGTGGCGGTTGGAACTTTTCCGCGTGTCCGGCGTTTCTTACTGAATGATGGCACGCCGCTGGACGGCGGTGCGGAACATCGGTTCGAAAACCAGGGGATTCAAATGATAGCCATCGCTGCCCAGATGAATTGCGCTGGCGCGCGCCCGGTTTATAGCCTGGTTCCGAGCCACCCGATTGCCCAGGACGGGGTCTCGCAATGTCTGATGGCTGGTTCCAGCCGCATCCTTCAGGCAGGCGAACATATCTTCCACGAAGGCGACAGCGCCTCGCATATTTATAAGATTGAGCAAGGTAACCTGTGCATCTATCACTTGATGCCGGACGGGCGCCGCCAGATATACAGCTTTGCCTACCCCGGCGATTTGATTGGCTTGGGTGTCGTGGAAGAACATGTGAACAGTGCTGAAACCTTGAATTTGGTGCGCTTGCGCAGCTTTCCCAGGGCAAAGCTCTATCAGGCGGCGAGGAATGACGTGCAACTCGGCCTCAGATTGTTCGAGCTGGTTTCACACGACTTGATGGCGGCTCAGCGCATGTTTTTGATTCTGAGCAAGAGGAGTGCCAGCGAACGGGTGGCAGCTTTCCTGGTCGACTTATCCAAGCGCTTGCAACACAACGGCGGCGCCCCGCGGCAGCTTCTTCTGCCAATGACCAGAGGCGACATTGGCGATCTGCTTGGTCTGACAATCGAAACTGTCAGCCGAACCATCAGCAAGTTCCGCCGCTGTGGTTTGATTGAAGTCGTGCATTGCACGGTCATTACGATCATGAATTTGGACGCGTTGACGGAACTTGCCGATGGCGAGATCGGATGAGTGTGGTTTGGACGTGCATCCCGCGTTGGCACTCTAAGCCATAACACCGCAATCGAAGGAACACGGCATGCCACAGAACAAGATCGCCAATCGCCGCATTATCCTCAGATCGCGCCCGGCTGGCGTGGCGGTGGAGGAAAACTTCTGGCCAGAGGAGGCGCCCACGCCAATTCCGGCCAGCATATTGCCGCCACGCTTGAAGCGGACTTGCAGTTCTCGAAACTATCGAAGCCCGCGCACGGCCCGGTAACCTGCGGGAAGATCGCGCGGTCACGTCAAGCCGCGGGAACTTTTTGGCTGACGAGGCGTTGAGGTCCGGTTTCAACGGTTCGGGCTGCTGGGGTACGACCGTTTTCGACTGTGATCATCGCAATTTTCGGAGGTGCGCCCAGGATGCCGGGTCTCTTTGGTAGGCTTAGCCGCCGCGAGCAAACGGCTTGGGATAACACGCAACCCATCGCTGCGGAAATTTTCGGGCCTGAGCGGTTCAAGCAGCATGCACGCAGCCTCGCCGAGAGCCAGGCCATTTCGGAGCAGCCGCCGCGGGTGACCTCGATCGTCGAGCGGCTTGGTGAAAACGCGGCAGCACTGCTGGCGGCGTACCGCGAGATTTGCGCGGCGGTAACGGCCGGCAAACCAGTCACGCCGGGGGCCGAATGGCTGATCGATAACTATCATCTCGTCGAAGAGCAGGTGCGCCAGACGCGTGCTGACTTGCCCGTAGGCTTTTACCGGCAGTTGCCTAAGCTCGAGGGTGGGCCGCTGGCCGGGCATCCGCGCATCTTCGGGCTGGTGTGGGCCTATGTCGCGCATACCGACAGCAGCTTCGATCCCGTCTCATTGACGGACTTTGTCAACGCCTACCAGGAGGTCCAGCCGCTCAGCATCGGCGAGTTATGGGCGGTGGCGATCAGCCTGCGGCTGATTCTGATCGAGAACCTGCGCCGCATCTCGCAGCGCATGGTGGCCGCACGGCGTGACAGGAACGCCGCTGACGTTCTCGCCGGCCTGGGGCTCGCCGCCAAGGACGCCGAGATCGTTGAAATTGCCGGCGGCACGGAGGTGTCTCAGCCCTTCGCGGTTCAGCTGATTCAACGGCTGCGCGACCAGGATGGGCCGGCGGCCGCGATCCTCGACTGGTTGAAACTGCGGACCGATGCCCTCGGCTACAGTTTCGAAGAGGCGGTGAACGGCGAGCATCACAGGCAGAGCGCTGCCAATGTCACGGTACGCAACATCGTCACCAGCATGCGGTTGATCTCCGATGTCAATTGGGAATCCTGGTTCGATGGCGTGAGCCTCGTCGACCGGTTGCTGCGGACACGCGCCGTCTATGGCGACATGGATTTTCCCAGCCGCACGATTTACCGCACCGCCGTCGAGGAGTTGGCGCGCGGTTCGCGCACCGGCGAACTCGATATCGCGGCGCTGGCACTGGCCGATGCAAGCGGCGACCCGGGTTATTGCCTGATCGGGCCGGGGCGGGCGGATTTCGAGTCGAGACTTGGTTTTTCTCCGCCGCCGCTGCGCCGGATCAGAATGGCGGTCCGCGCCTCCGGTCTCACAACCTATCTCGGCAGCATTGTACTGGCGAGCGCGCTAATGTTGGCCGCCGGACTGTTCGTTGTACTCGACCGCAACCTTCCCGCCGGCCTCCTTGTTATCCTTGGAGGGCTGGCGCTGCTGCCGGCCTCGGAGGCGGGGCTGGCGCTTGTCAACTTCGTCATGACGCGGCTCCTCGATGCGGCGGTGATACCCGGCCTTGCCTTGCGCGACGGCGTGCCAGCGGAGCTCAGGACACTGATTGCGGTGCCGGCTCTGCTCACATCGCGCGACGATATCGATGAACTGATCGACCGGCTGGAAGTGCATTACCTCTCTAACGCCGAGGGGGAACTTTATTTCGGCCTGGTAACCGATTGGACAGACGCTGACGCGGAGAGTTCCTCCGGCGACGCGGCGCTGCTCGACGTGGCGCTCGCCGGCATTGCCGGGCTGAACCAGCGCCATGCCGGCGGCCGCTTCCTGCTGCTGCATCGCGGACGCAAATGGAATGCGCAACAGGGCAAGTGGATGGGCTGGGAAAGGAAGCGCGGCAAGCTGCACGAGCTCAACCGGTTGCTGCGCGGCGCGAGCGATACCACTTATATCGTTATCGGCGGGAGACTGCCGCCGGCGGTGAAATTCGTACTGACGCTCGATGCCGACACCAAACTGCCGCGCGATGCAGCGCGCCGCCTCGTCGGCAAGATCGCGCATCCGCTCAACCAACCGAAATTCGATGCCGCCGCCGGGCGCGTGACCGAAGGTTATGGCGTGTTGCAGCCGCGCGTGACGCCCTCGCTGCCCACTGGCCACTATGGCTCGCTGTTCCAGCGGGTGTTCTCGAGCCCGCGCGGCGTTGACCCTTACGTCTTCGCGGTCTCCGATGTCTATCAGGATCTCTTCGGCGAAGGGTCCTTCGCGGGCAAGGGCATCTACGAGATCGATGCCTTCGAAGCGGCGCTCGAAGGCCGCGTGCCGGAAAACGCGATGCTTAGTCATGACCTCTTCGAAGGCGTGCTGGCGCGCGCCGCGCTTGTCACCGATGTCGAGGTGGTCGAGGAATATCCCGAGCGCTACGGCACCGCGGCGTCGCGGCAGCACCGCTGGGCACGCGGCGACTGGCAGCTCCTGCCATGGATGTCCGGGCGAGGGGGCCGGTTTCCGGCACTGGGCCTGTGGAAAATGGCCGACAATCTCCGGCGTTCGCTGCTGCCGATCGCCACGCTTGCCGGATTGTTCGCGGGCTGGAGCCTGCTGCCCGCCAGCCTCGCCGCGGCCTGGACTTTATTCCTCGTTCTGCTCGTGGCGTTTCCGCCGCTTCTGCCGGCGGTCTTCGGCGCCATTCCGCGGCGGCGCGCGCTCACCACGGCGAGCCAGGTCAAATCGTCGGTCGGCGACTTCGCCCATGCCGGAGCGCTCGCCGGATCGAACCTGGTGTTTCTCGGACACCAAGCCTGGTTGATGGCCGATGCCATCGCGCGGACTTTCCACCGCCTGTTGGTCAGCCGCAAGATGATGCTCGAATGGACGGCCGCCGCGCAGGCCGATTCCAGCGCGGCGTCCGGCGTGATCGGCCATTGCCGCCTGATGGCGCCAAGCGTGGCGTTCGGTTTCGCCGCCGCGGCCATTGCGCTGTGGCGCGGCAACGGCATGTGGATGGTGGTGCTGCCGTTCGCCACCGCATGGATCGTCGCACCTGCCGCCGCATCGTGGATGAGCCGGTCGCCGAAACTCGAAGACGAACTCGCGTCCTCGCC
>JANPCS010000165.1:0-3228 GCA_031431065.1 Hyphomicrobiales bacterium
CAATCGCTCCACTGGAGCGATTGAAACCATCGAACGCCCGCAGCGAAAGAGCAGGGCCGGAAGAGCGGCGCTGGAATGGAAACTCGGGTAATTGGACCTGTCCAACTCAAGGAAGCCAGGCCCCGGCTTTCGCCGGGGTGACGAACAGAGGGAGTGCTCTCCCATGCGGCAATGAATGGTGGCCCCGTGCTATTGTTTGAAGCCGGTGAAGGCGATGTCGCCGTTGGTGCTGGCGCCAACCAGCAGCGTGGGCTTGAGGGCCGAGTTGCTGGGGATTGGTTCGGTGCGGCCCTTGAAGGCGATGCCGCTGGCTGTGCCGCTCACCTTGCAGGCCGAGGTGACGGTGAGGCTGCCGGAATAATTTGGCGGACTGCTGCAGACCGCACTGAAGGAGCCGTTGAGCTGGATGGTGGCGACACAGACTGAATCCTGACCGATGAGCGTCCATTTGCCGGCCATGCTCGCCGTCGAACATGCGGCCTCGGCACTTGCCGTCAAACAAACCAAGCCCAATGTCGCGAGCATATAGCGGTTCATGCCGATCTCCCTTGTCACGCTGTTGATTGATCTGCTGTCAGTGACTCTATGTTAGGTTCGGAATTTCGCGCGTCAAGTCAGTATCGCTGACATAGCGCGGGCCTTCATCTTGCCGGGATTGGCGGGCAAGCTTGCCGCTGACGAATGTGTTGCAAGGAGATTCCGCGATGATGACACTGACACGCCGTAAGCTGCTGTGGATGAGCGGTGCTGCCGGATTGTTCCACGTTTTGGCGTCGCCTGCCGGAGCGGCGGTGGCGCTGGCTGACGTGGCCGTCTTCCGCAATCCGGGCTGCGGGTGTTGCGAGGCGTGGGCCAAGCGGATGACGGATGCCGGGTTCGCCGTGAACATCACCGATGACCCGGCGCTCGACCAGCGGCGCGCCAAGCTTGGCATTCCGCCCGATCTGGCGGGTTGCCATCTGTCGCTGATCGGCGATCAGGTGTTCGAGGGCCATGTGCCACCCGAAGACATCATCGCCTTCCTGGCGGCCAAGACCGATGCCCTGGGCCTCGCGGTTCCCGGCATGCCGGTGGGCTCGCCCGGCATGGAAACGGGCGGAGAGGCGGAAGCCTATGATGTGATGAAAATCGGCCGGGATGGCACGCGGTCGGTGTTCGCCAGGCATTGAATAAGCGGAGCCGGCACAGGGTGGGGCTGTGCCGGCTCCTAGTAACCCGGTCTGGTGGGGGATGGGGAGGGGACGCCGACCGGGCTAAACTCTCCTGAACTTTTCTTGGCCGGAACTTAGTGAGGTTCCGGTTGCCTACTTATTCGTGCCGCCGGCGAGGATGCCGTTGGCGATGGTCTTGTTCCTGGCCAGCGACACCCAGCTCCGCGGATCGCGCGGGCTTTGGCGCTTCAGATAAGTATACTCCACTTCCGACCAGCGGCGGATTTCGTTCCTACGATTGTCGAGGACGAAGTCGCCTTCGTCCGTCGTTACCGTCAGGACGGCGTGGCCTTCGTTCTTCTCGTCCAGCACAACCGTGATCAACAAGGCGGCGGCCGGAAAATTCAAACCCTCCAGGTAGCGCTTCTTCAGCAGCAGATAGTCCTCGCAGTCTCCGGCATCGGTCGGGATTGCCCAGAATTCGGGCTCACCGTAGAGATCCTGGTCCGACACCGGCGCTATCTTGCCGTTCACGTAGGTGTTGACCTGGTAGAGCAGGTTCCAGCGTTCCGGCGACATGGCGAGTTTCAGCGCCCTGGCCCCGGTGGCTTTGCATTCCTCCGGGTTGCGGGCGCAGAACTTGACGAATCCCACCGGCGGAAGTGCCTTGCCGTATATCGTCGCGTAGTTCGTCTTCGGCTCCTTTTGACCGGCTTCCGTGGAGTTGCCGGTGGCACCTGCCACCGCCGTCCCCATCAGAAGCCCCAGAAGTGCCGCCCCCACAGCGGTTCTGAATTTCATTTTTGCGCCCCATCGGTTTTCTTATTATCGACACAATAGCGAAGGCGCTTTGAGATGGCGTTCAGATGGGCCAGCAAATGCCGGGCTTTCCGGTAAGGAACCGTTCACCATGAGGGGCTCCGGATAGGGGGCGCGGCAGGGGTTGATTAATGGGTAAACGCCTGTTAGACAGCGCGCCACCAATGATTATGGCGTGCGGCCATGGCGGAATTGGTAGACGCACTACCTTGAGGTGGTAGCGAGTAACATCGTGGAGGTTCGAGTCCTCTTGGCCGCACCAGTCTTCGCGCGCACGGGCTACGCCTGGCGCAGCCGGGACGGAGACCAAAGGGCGAAGACTGTCCGGCATAGCGCAGCGACGACGGACCGGTGCCTTATGTATTATGTCTACATTCTGCGTAGTACTTCATTTCCCAGCGAAACCTATACGGGCGTCACCGAGGATTTGCGGCAACGGTTTGGTGACCACAACTCCGGGAAGTCGGCGCACACATCCAAATTCACGCCGTGGACGATCGCTTGCTATTCTGCGTTTCCCGGCAAAACCACCGCCTATGCGTTCGAGGCCTATCTCAAATCCCATTGGGGACGTGCCTTTGCCCACAAGCGATTGCTCAAGTCTTGACGGCAGACCAAGTGACAGTTGGCAGGTTGGCCGGCAGTCCCTATAGAAACTAATCCAGTGCGGGCGTGGCGGAATGGTAGACGCAACGGACTTAAAATCCGTTGTCCGTAAGGGCGTGCCGGTTCGAGTCCGGCCGCCCGCACCAGTATCTGGGTGACTCTAAGGTTGTCCAAACGTTTCGGCATACGCCTATTGGGCGCGATAGCCGGCGGTGACTTCATCTTTGTGGGCGGCGAAGGCTCCCAGTACTTCCTTCGTCTCCGGTTCCGGAACCTTGAAGTGGGCCAAGGTCCGTCCGAGTTCCGCTGCCACCTCATCGAATTCCTCAGGAGAAATCTTCAGATCGCGGTGGGCTTCTTCCAGTCCGAGGGTGGTCTTGCCAGGCTTGGTTGCGGTATATTCGAAGGGTCCGCCCGAGACGTTGCAGACCCATAGCGTTCGCATGAATTTAAGGCCTGGCAGCCTGCCCAAGTTCTTGGTGTGCCATTCCCGCAGTTGCGGGTTCTTGGACTCCTGGCCAACGATGGGATTCTTTACGACAGCGTCGCTGAAGTGATCGACCACGGCGGCAATTGCGAAGACGCCGCCGAGGCGCTCGTAGAGACTCATATCAGCCATGGTTTTCTTCTCCTGCGCGGATAGGCTTTTTGC
>JANPCS010000166.1:0-6565 GCA_031431065.1 Hyphomicrobiales bacterium
GCGAAAACGGCGGGCTTCAGGGCGCGCTCGTCTCCATCGACGCCATCGCCACCAATCCCGCCTGCGCCTCAGCCATCATCGCAGCCGGAGCCGACTACCTGCTGGCGGTGAAAGGCAACCAGCCAACGCTGGCGGGCGAGATCGAGGCCGTCTTCCGCGATGCCCAGCCGCAAAGCCTCGACACCTTCACCGACATCGACAAGGGCCACGGCCGCATCGAGGAGCGCTGTGTCAGCGTCACCCGCGAAGTGGCCTGGCTCAGCGGCGAAAAACATTATCCCGGCGAGTTGCGCCTGCCGGCCATCGCCTGCCTCATCCGGGTCCGCCGCCGCACCGAACTGAAAGACCGCTGCCGGACCGAGACCATGTTCTACATCTCCTCGGCCAGCCTCACGGCCAAGCGCGCCTGCGAAGCCGTCCGCAACCATTGGCAGATCGAGACCGGCTTGCACTGGGTGCTCGATGTCGTCTTCAAAGACGACCAGTCCCGCCTGCGCAAAGGCCACGGCGCCCACAACATGGCCATCGTCAGGCACTTCGCCATCAACCTGGTGCGCGCCATCGCCGACAAAAAGACCATCAAACTGCGCCGGAAATATGCAGGCTGGGACACCGGATACCTCGCTTCAATCCTCGGTGAACTCAGCCGTTAACTTGGATTCGGAGCCCTGCGATCCCGCGCCGGTTGGTGCGGTATGTCCGCACCACGCCGTTCACGGCAAGCCCGATTGTTCGAGGCTATCGAAGTCATCGAGCTTGGCATGGCCGAGCGATCCGCTGGGTTGGCAATCAGCATGGCATGAAGCTGGGCGGCGGCATGAGCCTCCGCCCGCGCTCTGGCATGCCGTGCTTCCTCTGCATCCTGCCACGCAAGCCGCTGCTGGCTGTGGGACTCGAGCATCCAGAAGAACTGGTAAATCTCGACAAAGCGTCCGAAGGACATCAGCGCTCCTCCTCATCGTTCCAACTGGCGAACTGGAAGGGCGGCTGCTCTTTCGGAGGACGCGCCTCGCGCGAAGGAGGCGCCACGGGCTGGGGTGGCGTATAGTTCTGAACAGGGCGCACACTGTTCTCATCCTGTGCCCGCAAGGCTTCGATACCAACGGAACCCGCCGTGTAGCCGCCAATGAAGGGGTACGGCCACACTTCGGGGTTCAATCCAATGTTGAAGAGGACTTCAACGAAGACGGCGAATGCCGGTAGCAAAATGAATCCGAGCAATCCGCGCCCGACGAAAGCCCGCGCATCCGCAGGTTCCAGGGATTGGCCAAAAAGTTTCAGGGGCTAGTTCCAGGCGCAGAAGCTCAGGATGGTGAAGACGAACGCCAGAAACGCCGCGACCGAGAATATAAATGCATCGACCATCAAGGCCATGGCACCGATAAGGGCGATGACCATTCCGATACCCGCAGCTTCATTGTTGTTGGACGATATGACAGTTCTCCTTTCGAGGTTGGGCCTAAGCAGACTTTCGATGATTGGCCAACGGGATCAAACGATGATTCAATGTGCGGAGTTGATTCGGAGGTTGGATTGTGACGGGCAAGTCTTCATTGAGAGTGACTGCGGAGCAGCGTGAGGGTCTGGAGCGGCTTGCGCAGTCTGCGGACTGGGAAGAGGCCGACCGGGCTCGGGGCATTCTGCTATCGATGTCCGGTTGGACGAGCCGGGAGATTGGCGAGGCTCTGCGGGTGCGGGAAGACACGGTGCGTGGCTGGCGTTCATGCGGGAGGGCCTGGAGACGATCATCCGCCATCCCGCTCCCGGCCGTTGCGCGGTGAAGGCTGAGGCGGCATTGGCGGTTGCGGGCGAACTTTTGGCCTCGCCGGTGGAGAACCGGATCAACTGGACGCTGCCCCGCCTTTCGGCGGAGATCGAACGGCGCACGGGCCATCGCATCTCGCGCTCGCGGCTGCCGGTGGTGCTGCGGAAAAAGGGGGCTATGCCAGCAAGCGGCCCCGCCACACCTTGAAAGGCCGGCAAGACGCGCAAGCCGTGGCGCGCCCGGGGCTCAGGGTGCGGTTGCTCAAGCAACAGGCGCTGGCTGGCGATATTGTCTTGCTTTTCGCCGACGAGTCCGAGGCCCTCACCCATCCCTATCTTGCCCGCGCCTGGGCCAGGCGCGGAGCCGATCTCAGGATCGAGGCGCCGGGCCAAGCGCAGAAGATCGCCATGATCGGGGCGCTCGATTTCGTCTCCCGCGAACTCATCGTCGAAACATCCCGCAGCAAGCGCAGCAGCGATGTCATCGCACTTCTCGAACGGCTCGACCGCTTCTACGGCGCAAAGCCGGGAGCGGCGCACAAACCGGTCAAAATCGTCCTCGACAACGGGCCGGTGCACACCAGCAAAGCCACACTGGCCGCACTCGCTCAGCGCAGCCATTGGCTTACACCCGAGTGGCTGGCCAAATATGCCCCCGAACTCAATGACATTGAGCGAAGCTGGCAAACTCTCAAAGCCCAGCGCCTTGCCCACAAGACTTTCAAAAACCCCGATCATCTCGAAACCACAATCCACGAGGAACTCGCCGCCATGAATGCAAACCAGTCATGCCATCCGTTGGTCAATCAGCGAATCTCTGCTTAGCTTTGAAGTTTGAGATCGAGAGAGATTCCCCGCCCCGGGCCAGGCTCGGACAAATCCTTTGTGAACGACAGGAAGCGGCCAATGTCTTTTCGGAGTTCGAGAAGCTGCTGTGCTTGCTGCCGTCACAAGTCCTTGAACTGCGCTTGCAGGACGGCGCGCTGTTGCAATTGTTCTTCGACAAGCTCTTGCAGGGCGGAGGCGTGCCGCGACTTCGCGCGGATCGCATCCGCCTCGTTGCTTTTTCGGACCTGCCGATATTTGCCGTTGATGCGGTGCCAGAGGCCGCGTAACCCCTTCGGAAGCCGTGCCGCACGTTCGCGCGCTTCATTCTCCCATTCCGTCTTCTGACTGGTTTGGAGCTTTTCCCGCGCCTCGCGGTGAAGCTGTGTCAATTCCGCCTTGTGGTCTCTGAGCTTGGCCGAGCGTTTCTGAAACCGCTCGCGGGATTCCTGGACATGGCGGCGGATGGCGGGCGTCATGCGCTCCCCGATTCGCTTATTCGTCCATTCGACGCTTGGTAGATCGTCGCCCTTGGCGAGAAAGAAGTCGCGCTCTTCGAGGCTGCGCCCGAAGGAACGGCGATTGCCGGAAGAGGCCCAGCATTCCTGCAAGCACTGTTTGATCCAGCGCGGATCGATGCCCTGCCGCTTGGCCTGCTGCCATTCGGCAAGAGTAAAGTTCTGCGGATGGCGTTCCAGGGAATTGGCAATGCCCTTGGGCATTTTCCAGCCATGCTCAAGATAGAGATCGCGGGAGACGCTCATCAGCTGGTTCTTGAAAAAGGAGAGCTGTTGGTAGGAGCGGGCGCGGCAATCAATTCAAGGCGGGCGCGAAGTTCGACGAAGCCGCCATAACGCCCGTGCGACTTACATTGCCTTGCGTAGCCGTTTACTCAAACCCGCCTTCAATCGCCGGCATGGCACCAATCGCAGGCTCGTCAATCTGCCGGGGCCGGAACACGAGGTCCTGTTGCGCGCCGCGTACTTTGACATTCTTGCGCGTTGCGCGGAGAATGAAACATGCGCTCGAAACCATCGGCTTGGGAACCGGAAGCGGCGACAATGCCGATCTTGTCCGCTGGCCGAAGCCTTCTCAAACGAACGCCGCGCCGAGGCCTACACCCGTGATCGACACGGTTCACGAATTCTATGAACGTCTCGGGATTCGCGGCGAGAAGCACAAGCCGTGGCCTTCCTTCTCACGAAAGACAATGGCGCGCGGCCGCCCGGCGGCGAAGGACGCCGTTTGCCGGTATTTGCCGTCTTCTCAGAATCGCGCTTGTCTGGTGAAATGAACCGCAGAGGCTTCACTCAAGAAACCGGGAAAACTGTTCAGACGATCGGAGCCAGTTCTCCAAGTGTGAGCGGTCATCGTCGAACCAGGCTGATGTCGCCGGGCGGCAAGGTGTGACTTATAATTTTTCGACAAGTCCAAAGGTCTGCGTGTAGACTGACCGCGTCGTGGTTTGCTTTGGATGTTGGCCCAGTCATGAATGGCACACAGCTTCATTGTCTTGCGGAGATCGAGCGGCGCGTGCTGTGGCTGGCCGCGTGGACGATCCACAATGCCAATCATCTGCGCGCGCCCGATGAGATAAAGGTCGGCGGCCATCAGGCTTCGTCGGCGTCGCTGGCATCCATCATGACGGCGCTCTATTTTGCCGCCCTGCGCCCGGAAGACCGCATCGCGGTCAAGCCGCATGCAGCGCCGGTGTTGCATGCCATCCAGTATCTGGCGGGGCGCCAGACGCGCGCCAAGCTCCAGAACTTCCGTGGCCTCGGCGGTGCCCAGAGCTATCCGTCGCGCACCAAGGACATTGCCGACGTCGATTTTTCGACCGGATCGGTTGGCCTCGGGGTGGCGCAGACGCTGTTCTCCTCGCTGGCGCAGGACTATGCCAAGGCGCATGGCTTCATGGACGGGCGGCCGATGGGCCGGATGATCGCGCTGGTGGGCGATGCCGAACTCGACGAGGGCAATATCTATGAAGCCTTGATCGAGGGCTGGAAGCACGGGTTGCGCAATTGCTGGTGGATCATCGACTATAATCGCCAGTCGCTCGACGCGGTGATCCGCGAAGGCCTGTGGCAGAAATTCGAGCAGATGTTCGCGGGCTTCGGCTGGGATGTGGCGATCCTCAAGCACGGCGCGCTGCAAAGCCAGGCCTTCGCCGAACCCGGCGGCGAAGCCTTGCACGAGTGGATCGACCGTTGTCCAAACCAGCTTTATTCGGCGTTGACGTTTCAGGGTGGCGGTGCCTGGCGCAAGCGCCTGATGGATGACATCGGCGGCCAGGGTGCCGCCGGCAACCTCATTGCCAAGCGCACGGATGCGGAACTGGCCAGGCTCATGGGCAATCTCGGCGGCCATGACCTGCCTTCGCTGCTGGCAGCGTTCGAGGGCGCCCGGCAGCATGACCGCCCGACGCTGTTCATTGCCTACACCGTCAAGGGCCATGGGCTACCGCTCGCCGGCCACAAGGACAATCATGCCGGGCTGATGACTCCGGCCCAGATGGAAGCGTTGCGCCTGGCCATGAAGGTCAGGGCGGGCCGCGAGTGGGAGAAGTGGGAAGGTGCCGAGCTCACACCCGCGCAGCTCGAGGCTTTCATTTCGGCGGCACCGTTCTTTGCCGCAGGCGAACGGCGCCACAGGGCTGCGGCCATAGCTGTGCCCGATAGCCTGCTTGCCCCTCAGGTAAAGGGCCAGTTCGTCTCGACGCAAATGGGCTTTGGCCAGATCCTCAACGAAATCGCGCGTTCGAATACCGAGCTTGCCGACCGCCTTGTCACGACCGCACCCGATGTCACGGTCTCGACCAACCTCGGCCCATGGGTCAATCGCCGCGGCCTTTTCGCCAAGGAAGCGCTTTCCGATACGTTCAAGGCAGAACGCATTCCATCAACCTTCACCTGGGAGTTCTCGCCCGCCGGCCAGCACCTCGAACTCGGCATCGCCGAGTCGAACTTGTTACTCATGCTTTCGGCACTCGGCCTGTCGCATGCCATCAACGGTGCGAGGCTGCTGCCCATCGGCACGGTCTACGATCCCTTTGTGCTGCGGGCCGCCGATCAATTGAACTATGCCTGCTATCAGGACGCCCGCTTCCTGCTGGTCGGCACGCCGTCGGGCATCACGCTGGCGCCGGAAGGCGGCGCCCACCAATCAATTGCCACGCCATTGCTCGGCATTGCCCAGGACCGGCTGTGCGCATTCGAACCGGCCTTTGTCGATGAGCTGGCGGTCATCATGCGCTTTGCCTTCGATTACCTGCAGCGCGATGGCGAGGGCGATCCCGATGAACGAACCTGGCTCCGCGATCAAACCGGCGGTTCCGTCTATCTGCGGCTCTCAACCCGGCCACTCGAACAGCCATCGCGCGGCATGACGGCTGAACTCGCGGCCGGCATCGTCAACGGCGGATACTGGATGAGAGAGCCCGGCCCCAACTGCGAATTGCTGATCGCCTACACCGGTGTGCTGGCGCCGGAGGCGATCGCCGCGGCGGGACGGCTTGGCGATGTCCGGCGCGACGTGGGCCTCTTGGCCATCACCTCGGCCGATCGCCTCAACGCCGGATGGACGGCGGCACAACGCGCCCGCGAGCGTGGCATCGCCAGCGCGAGCAGTCACATCGAGTCGATGCTCGCGGTCCTGCCGCGTCACTGCGTCATTGTCACGGTGGCCGATGGCCATCCGGCGGGTCTGGCCTGGCTGGGTGCCGTGCATGGCCATCGCACCCGGCCGCTTGGCGTGGAGCATTTCGGCGAGTCCGGGACGATTGCCGATCTCTATGCGCGCCACGGCATCGGCACGGAGGGTATTCTCAAGTCGGCAGAAACGTTGACGCCCGGACCTCCGGACCGCGGGTGAGGACGAAGACGCGGGCCGAAGGTGAGGTTCTGGCGCCGGTGGTGGCGCCGTCACCCACTCCTGCCCGGCGCACGCTTTCAGGCTTAGCCGGAGTTGTGCGGCG
>JANPCS010000167.1:0-10887 GCA_031431065.1 Hyphomicrobiales bacterium
ACCCTCATAGTCCTGCTCGTCGCGTGCCGAGAAGCCCGTCACTTCTTCGGGCGCGAACGTCGATGACATTACCAGATTGGGCGAAGAAGCCCGGGTGACCGGATCGACAAATTCTCCGGCATGAACAGCCAGCGTTTCGGCCCCCCAGCTGGCGTTGCGTCCCCGTGTTCCTGCCATGATGCGCTCCGCTTTCTTTACGTGAATTCTTGCCTATGATGCGGGCCGGCAGCCGAATCTGCAACACCCGGCGGTATAAGAAGGATCCTGAACTGCAAAATGAATTGGGAGCAACCCCATTGGAGCGGCAAACCGCAGAACAGCGCGCTGAAACGGCAACGGTTGCGGCCGAATGGCTTTGCCAGGCTGGCGCGATTTTCGGTTGAGAACCGTTATGTGATTGCCGGCCTCTATCTGCTCGCAATGGTCTTGTGCGGAACGCTTGCCGCAATGCTGCTGAAGGTCGATCCTGAAGCGGCTCCTGGCGTTACCCTCGATGAACAGACCCTGAGCGCCCAAGCCGAACTCGACAAACGCTTCCCCGGAATCGACAACTCCTTTCTGGCGATCGTTGAGAGCCGCGATGCCGATACGGCACGAAACCAGGCCCTGGCTGTCGCTGCTTCGCTGACGCAGCGGAGCGATCTGTTCGATGCCGCTTTCGTTCCCGGCACCGGAGCCTTCTACGACGCCAACGCTTTGCTGTTTCGTGACGTTGACGATGTGCAGGCCCGTGTCGAAGCTGTGTTACGGATGCAACCGCTCTATCAGGCGCTTGCCGCGGCACCCGACATACTTGGCCTGGCCAGGCTGGTTGCCGAGATCGGCCGCGCCGTCGAGCAGGGCCGCTCGCCGCCCGGACTCGAGGCCATGCTGTTTGCAGCGGCTGGCGCCATCGAAGGCGAGGTGCGCGGCAGCCCGCGGCCGATCAACTGGCCGGCACTTGCCGGACTTGGAGGCGAAAGCCGGAGCCAGCGCTGGTTTGTCATGGTGAGCCCCAAGCCCGGCCTCGAGCGCCAGGCGGCGGAATTCGCAAGGCTGTCCTCCGATGGCATGCAGGGCGTCAATTGGTTGTGGCCGCGCCGCACCTTGGGCGCCGTTGCGAGCCCGTTGCGCGATTTCGTGGTTCCGGCGGGACTTTCGGCATTCGTGACGCTCACCTTGCTCGGCGCCGGCATGGGATCGTTCCGGTTCAGCTTGGCAATCGCCTTCTGCAGTGCCGTCACTTTGTCGGTCGCCGCGGCGACGGCCGCGGTGACGGGGCGGGCACTTGATGGTGCCACCTGGGCATTTGCCGCCGCCGTGCTGGCGCCTGTGGTTGTATCGGCCAGCGTGATTGTGATTTCTCACGAGCAAACGCGGGCCCGTGGCAGCGCAACCTTGCAGTCGATCATGCTCGCCACCCAGCGCCGCGGCGGCCTGATATCGGCTTTCACGTTTCTGTTCTGCGCCTTCTGGGTCTCATGGATCGTGCGGCAAGTGCCCTCCCTCAGTCACTTCGGAATGATCGCCATCGTGGGCGCCGTTACGGCCTGGGTGACCGCTGTAACGCTGTTGCCGGCGTCCATGGCACTGCTGGAGCGTGCCGATCCGCCCACCGGCCCTCACTGGCTCGACGAGGTTTTGAGCGCGGAAAGCTCGCACCACGCGCGCAATGCCTTCGACATCCTGGCGATGATTGTGCTGGCAGCTGCGGTGTTCAGCGCGGTATTCCTGCCCGGCGTGCGTTTCGGCGAACGCCATCTGTCGTCGCATCCCGGACCCTTGCTGGGGACACCCGATGCGCGCGGTGCGGTCCATCTCGTTGTTCGCCAAGAACAGGTGAAGGATGTGGTGCAGGGTTTGGCGCGCTTGCCCGAAGTCGGTGCCATCCGCACCATCGGCCAGTTCATGCCGGCCGATGTGGCGCAAAAACTTGCGCAGCTGCGCCGCCTCGATGGCTTCGCGCCGATCGAACCGCTGCCGGGCAATCCGCCCGACGAAGAAACGGTACGCAATAGTTTTACCGAGCTCGAGCGCCAGCTGACCGCCATTGCAACGGGCCCCGCCGCGAGCGCCGATCTGCGCGATGCTGCCCTGCGCTTGCGCCGCGCCGTCAGCCTTTACGCCGACGCCGAGACGCCATCGGCTGAGCGTGTGCTCGGCCTGCAGCAATCGATGTTTGGCGGGCTTGGTAACCTGTCGCGCCTGGCATCGCGTCTCGCTTCGGCATCGCCGCCACGCCTTGAGGATCTCGATCCGGCATTGCTCCGGCGCTTTGTATCGCCCGATGGACTGTGGCGGATCGAGGTGATGCCGAAACCCGATTCCGGTTTCCTCACGTTTGGCGCGGCCATGCGCCGGGCGTTTCCCGCAGCAGCCGGTGAGCCCGTTGCGGCGCTGGCCCGCAATGAAATCATCCACCACGAGACCTTGCTGGCGCTGGCCACTGCCGCGGTTGTGACCGCCATCCTGATGTTGGCGGCGCTGCGCAGCCTGTCGGGATGGGTGGTATCGCAGGTGCCGGTGGCGGCCTTTGTGACACTGACCGCCGCCCTGACGGCCTGGTTGGAAATCAGCTTCAATACGGCTCTTCTCGCCGCGGCCAGCGCCGTGACGGCTGTCCTCGCCTGTTCCAGCATGATTGCCGCGCAACATTTGGTGAACAGACCGCCCGGTGGCCTGTCGCAAGGCGCAGCGATCCGCAGCGCCTTGTTGCCGCTGATTGTGCTGGCCGGGGCGGTGGCGCCACTGGCGATATCCTCGCGGCCGGCGGTGGCCGAGCTTGGCGGCATTCTGGCTGTCATGCTGCTGATGGCCGCCACGCTGTGCCTGTTGCTGGTGCCCGCTATCGCCCGTTGGCTGAAGGCCTTGGGCGTCTGACTGGCACTGGGAGCGGACGTTTACGTCCACCGCGACAAGCCCGAAACGGGATGCTAGTCTGACCCTCAAGCGCGGCGGAAACCTGCGCTGCAAATGTCAGTGAGACTGAACAAGGAGCATCTCATGAAATTCCAGACCGGCTTGAAATCATGGCTTGTTGGCTGCACCATGCTGGTGATGACGGCCAGCGGCGCTTTTGCCGAGGTCGTCTACAATCGCGGCAGTTCCGCCGACCCGGAATCGCTTGATCCGCACAAGACCTCGACAACCTACGAAGCCGACCTGCTGCGCGATATCTTCATGGGCCTGGTTGTCCAGGACGCCAAGGCCGAGCTCATTCCAGGTGCCGCCGAAAGCTGGAGCGTTTCCGCTGATGGCACTATCTATACCTTCAAATTGCGCGCCGGGGCCACCTGGTCCAACGGCGATCCGGTCACCGCTGGAGATTTCGTCTACGCCTTTCAACGCTTGCAGGACCCTGCGACGGCAGCTGAGTATGCATCCATGCTCTATCCGGTGAAGAACGCCGAGGCCATCAATCAGGGCAAGGCGAAACCGGAGGAGATCGGCGCCAAGGCCATCGACGACATGACGCTGGAAGTGACGCTCAACGCGCCGACCCCCTATTTCCTGGAAATGTTGACCCACCAGGCGACCTATCCGGTGCACCGGGCAACCGTCGAAAAGCTCGGCAACGACTGGACGAAGCCCGGCAACATGGTCTCCAACGGCGCCTATACGCTCGCCGAGTTCGTGCCCAACGACCACATCAAGCTGGTCAAGAACCCGAAGTTCTTCGACGCCGCCAACGTGCAGATCGACGCCGTGAATTTCATTCCCAACGAGGACCGCGCGGCCGCCATCAAGCGTTACGAGGCAGGCGAACTCGACACCCATGACGACATGCCGACAGAGCAGCTTGCCGACATCGTGGCGAAGTTCGGCGAACAGGTTCGTATCGGACCTTATCTCGGCACTTACTATTATGCCTTCAGGACGGACAAGGCGCCGTGGAACAACCTGAACATCCGCAAGGCCGTGTCGATGGCCATCGACCGCGACTTCATCGCCGAGAAGGTGTGGGGCAACAGCATGATCCCGGCCTACTCGATGGTGCCTCCCGGCATCACCGGCTATGAGACCTCGACTTTCGATTATTCCGAAATGTCGCAGATCGACCGCGAGGACGCCGCCAAGAAAATCCTGATGGAAGCGGGCTATGGCCCGGACAAGCCGCTCAAGATGGAAATCCGCTACAACACCTCGGAGAACCACAAGAACACGGCCGTCGCCATCCAGGAACAGCTGAAGCCGCTGGGCGTCGAGGTGACGCTGCTCAACACCGACACCAAGACGCACTATGGCCATCTCGAGCAGAAGGGCGATTTCGATATCGCCCGCGCCGGCTGGATCGCCGACTACAAAGACCCCGAAACCTTCCTCGGCATTTCGCGCAAGGCAACTCCCAACAACTATGCGCAATATGCGAGCGATGAATTCGAGGACCTGATGAACAAGGCAGCCGCCGCCGGCGGCAATGCCGCCGAGCGCATGAAGCTCTTGTCGCAGGCCGAGGCCGTGCTGATGCGCGACCATGGCCAGGTGCCGCTGCTCTACTACAGCTACCACAACCTCGTCTCCGCGAAGATCAAGGGCTTCGAGGACAACGTCATGAATGTCCACCCGACGCGCTTCATCCGCAAGGAATAGCCGGACAAAGTTGATCGCGTCTCCTCCGCTCAAGAGTTTGGGCGGGGGAGGTGCGTATCATCGCAGTCTTCCGGGGGCACCCAGTTATGTTGCGTTATGTTCTGAAACGTCTGCTGACCGCGATCCCGACAATGTTTGTCATCGTAACGCTGTCGTTCTTCCTGATGCGCGTGGCGCCGGGTGGGCCGTTCAACCAGGAAAAGGGATTGAACCCGGTCATCAAGGCCAATCTCGAGAAACAGTTCCATCTCGATGAACCGCTGGTGATGCAGTATCTCTACTACTTGAATGACCTGCTGCACGGCAACTTAGGTCCAAGCTACAATCTCCCGGAATTCACCGTCAACGAACTCTTTGCCAAGGGCCTGCCGATTTCGGCGCAACTTGGTGCTACGGCACTTGTGCTCGCGCTGTTTTTCGGGTCGCTGATGGGCATCGCCGCCGCCCTGCGCCAGAACCAGCCTGCCGACTATGCGGTGATCGCCACGGCGACGGCCGGAAGTACCATTCCGTCTTTCGTTATCGCGCCGTTGATCCAGCTGGCTTTCGGCCTCGGCTTGAAATGGCTGCCGGTTGGCGGCTGGGGCGATGGTGCGATGATCAACAAGGTTGGCCCGATCCTGACGCTGATGCTGCCGCAATTGGCGGTCGTCGCGCGGCTGATGCGTGGCTCGATGATCGAGTCGCTGCGCTCGCATCATATTCGCACTGTGCGGGCTCTTGGTCTTTCGGACTACGCCATCATCATTCGCCATGCGCTGCGTGGCGCACTCCTGCCGATCGTCTCTTATGCCGGACCGGCTGCCGCGGCCTTGATCACCGGCTCGATTATCGTCGAGACGATCTTTGCCATTCCCGGTGTCGGGCGCTACTTCGTCGAGGCGGCACTGAACCGCGATTATACGCTGGTGATGGGCACCGTGGTGGTCATCGCCATTTTCACGATCCTCTTCAACTTGATTGTCGATGTGCTTTATGCCGTGGTCGATCCGCGGGTGCGCTATGACTGACATCATGTTGCAACGGTCTCCGGCCGCCGGACGGTCACTGTGGGCCGATGCGTGGGCGCGGCTCAAGGCCAACAAGGCGGCTTTCTGGAGCGGCATTTACATCGTGGTGATGGCTGTCGCCTGCATCGCCGGGCCGTGGTTCACGCCGCATCAGTTCACCACGATCTATCAGGACTATACCCGCGTTCCGCCAAGCTTCTCGTCCTATCCCAAACCCGAGATGATCGATCAGGCGGTGAAGGATGCGGTGAGCCGCTCGCGGGTCCAACTCGACTCATGGGAAGAAAAACAGAGCAGGATTTTCATCACCGTGACTTCGGCAAAGCCGATCGACGAACGCATGACCCGTTACATCGATCGCTCGAGCGTTTTCGAGCACGCGGTTGTCGAGGAGAAGTTGAACGGCGGCATGAAGCTGGTGATATCGGCCGATGTCGAGCGCCTGCATTTCTATTTCGGCACCGACACCATCGGCCGCGATCTCCTGACCCGGACGCTGATCGCCGGCCGCGTGTCGCTGGCCATCGGCCTGCTGGCTGGGTTGGTGGCCGTGGTCATCGGCGTGCTCTATGGCGCGACGGCGGGCTTCATGGGCGGCAAGACCGACGAAGTGATGATGCGCATTGTCGACATCCTCTATTCGCTGCCCTTCATCTTCTTCGTCATCATGTTGGTGGTGTTCTTTGGGCGGAATTTCGTGCTGATGTTTTTGGCGGTGGGGGCCGTGCTGTGGCTGGATATGGCGCGCATCGTGCGCGGCCAGGCGCTGTCGATCCGGCGCCAGGAGTATGTCCAGGCGGCGGAGGCCCTGGGGGTCACGCGCGGCGGCATCCTGCTGCGCCACGTGGTGCCCAACCTGCTGGGGCCGGTCGTCATCTACATGACGTTGCTGGTGCCGCAGGTGATCATTCTCGAAAGTTTCCTGTCTTATCTGGGGCTCGGTGTTCAGGAGCCGATGTCAAGCTGGGGCGTGCTGATCAGCCAGGGCTCGAAGAACATGCCGGGCGCCAACTGGCTGCTGTTTTTCCCGTCCTTCTTTCTCACCACGACGCTGTTTGCGCTGAACTTCATCGGCGACGGGTTGCGCGATGCGCTCGATCCGAAGGACCGCTGATCATGGCCGATACCATCCTTGAACTGAAAGATGTGAAAGTCACGTTCGGGACGCTTGACGGCGAGGTGAACGCGGTCAAGGGCGTCAATCTGCATGTGAAGGCCGGCGAGACGGTGGCCATCGTCGGCGAATCGGGGTCCGGCAAGAGTCAGCTGATGATGGCGGCCATGGGGCTTCTGGCTTCCAACGGCCGGTCCTCGGGCTCGGCCGATTATCGCGGCACGAATTTGCTGGCGATCTCCAAGGCGGCGCTCAATACCATCCGTGGGCGGAAGATCACCATGATCTTTCAGGAGCCAATGACCTCGCTCGATCCGCTCTACACCATCGGCGCGCAACTGATGGAGCCGATCATGCACCATCAGAAGATCGGCGCCACCGAAGCCCGCGCCCGCGCCATTGCGATGCTGAAACTTGTCAGGATCCCCGAGCCCGAGCGCCGCATGGCCTCCTATCCCCATGAAATGTCGGGCGGCCAGCGCCAGCGCGTGATGATCGCCATGGCGCTGGCCAATGATCCCGACCTGCTGATCGCCGACGAACCGACGACCGCGCTTGATGTGACCATACAGGCGGAAATCCTCGAACTCATGGCTTCGCTGCAACAGCGCCTCGGCATGGGCATGATCTTCATCACCCACGACCTCAACATCGTCAAACGCATCGCCCACCGCGTCTACGTCATGCGCTATGGCGAAGTGGTGGAAGAGGGCGATACCAAGTCGATCTTCGCAAATCCGAAGCACGATTATACGCGGGCCTTGCTGGCAGCCGAACCGGCCGGCCGCAAGGCGCCGGTTTCGGCAATCGCGCCGAAGATTCTGGACGGCACCGATGTGCGCGTGAGTTTCAAGATCGGCGGCGGGTTCCTGAGCGGCGAACCAATCATCCTGAAGGCCGTTGACCGCGTGTCACTGACACTGCGCCAGGGCCAGACCATCGGCATCGTCGGTGAATCGGGTTCCGGCAAGTCGACCTTGGCGCGCGCCTTGCTGAGGTTGTTGCCGAGCGAGGGCGCCATCTCGTTTGAGGGCCGCAGCATTGCTGGCCTTGACCGCGAGCAGATGCGGCCGCTGCGGCGGCAATTGCAAATCGTGCTGCAGGACCCTTTCGGTTCTTTGAGCCCACGCATGACGGCGGGCCAGATCGTCACCGAAGGGCTGCTGGTGCATGAACCGGCGATTTCGCGCCGGGAACGCGACTTGCGGGCAGCGCAAGCCCTGGAAGAAGTGCAACTCGATCCGGCCTTGCGCAACCGCTATCCGCATGAATTTTCGGGCGGCCAGCGCCAGCGCATCGCCATTGCCCGCGCCATCATCTTGAAGCCGAGACTGGTGGTGCTCGACGAGCCGACATCGGCGCTCGACCGGCAGGTGCAGAAACAGATCGTCGATCTGCTGCGCGATCTGCAGACCGCCAACAACCTGTCCTATCTCTTCATCAGCCACGACCTCGCCGTGGTGCGGGCCATGGCCGACCACATCATCGTGATGAAGGATGGCCGCATGGTGGAACAGGGCACGCCCGACGAAGTGCTGGACAATCCGCGCGAGGATTACACCCGGCGGCTGATGGCGGCGGCCTTCGCGCATTGAACGGCGTCGCTCAAATATCGAACGCCTCGATATTGGCGAACGCGGTGCGGAGCGCCTTCGACCACTCGCCCGACAGCATCTTGAAATAGGGATCGTCGAGCCCGATGCGCTTGGTGTGTTCGATCTTCAGCGTATCGGTCTCATAGGTCAGCATGTCGATGGGCAGGCCGACGCTCAGGTTCGAGCGCAGCGTGGAGTCAAACGACAGCAGCACCATCTTCGCGGCATCGCCGAGTTTCATGTCGTTACGCGCCACGCGGTCGAGGATGGGCTTGCCGTATTTGTGCTCGCCGATCTGGAAGAACGGCGTATCGGGTGTTGCCTCGATGAAATTGCCGGCCGAATAGACCTGGAAGAGGCGTGGGCTTTCCTTGCCGATCTGTCCGGCGAAAATGAAACTCGCGGCATAGGCATCGCTGCCCGCCGAAAGCGATTCGCCATCGACGCGCTTCACCTCGCGAATGGTCCGGCCCACCAGCCGCGCCGCCTGGAACATCGTCTTGGCGGCGAACAAATTGGTGGCGGCAGATTTCGACTTTTTTTCCAGCGTTCCCTCGGTCAGCGACGAGACGACTGCCTGGGTGACGGCGAGGTTGCCGGCCGTCAACAGCACGAAGACACGATCGCCAGGCTTTGACCAGGTGTGCAGCTTCTTGAACTTGCCGACATTGTCGACGCCCGCATTGGTGCGGGTGTCGGCGGCCATGACCAGGCCTTCGTCAAGCAGCATACCCACGCAATAAGTCATTTAGAGGCGCCCCGGCGAATTGGTGTTTCCTGACTATTGTTGGGCGATCTCGACGCGGACTTCAACCCTCATCCGCTCCATGGCGCCGCCGCGCCTCGAACCCCGGATTGGCGTTACCCCCGCCGCATCGATGCCAGCCGCCACCCGCACATAATTATCCGTCGGGCAGGTGTTGTTGGCGGGATCGAAACCGACCCATCCGAGATCCGGCACCAGCACCTCGGCCCAGGCGTGGGCGGCGGTCGAAGACGCCCCCATGCCGGTCACCAGATAGCCCGTGACATAGCGCGCCGGGATGCCGGCACTGCGCGCCGCGGCGATCATGATATGGGCATGGTCCTGGCAGACGCCCCTGGCATCGTCAAAGGCTTCGGCTGCTGTGGTGTGGGCGCCGGTGGCACCGAGCTCGTAGGCGACCTTCATGTGGATGTCGTTCATCAGACCATGCAGGGCCTGCAAGGCCGGCTTGCTGCCAAGATGCCTCGCCGCCAGCGCGCCGATGGCGGCGTTGGGGGTCGTGAACGTGGTGAGCCGCAGGAAGATGGCATCGGGTGCTGGTGAATTGAGCCCGCGCACCACGCCTGCCGCATCGGTGCTGTCGATTATCCCTTCGGCAATGATGCTCACCGGCCCGGTGATCTTCTGGAACGTCAGCATGTGCACGCGGTTGCCGAAACCGTCGGTGTAACGCAGTGCCTTCTCGATTCCAGGTGCGGTGATGGCCCAGCTCACTGTCTTCTGTGTCGCGAAGTCGATGGGCCACAGGTAGAGCCGCTGCGCCGAGTAGGTGAGCGGCATGTCGTAGTCATATTGGGTTTCGTGGCGGATGAAGAGGCGCATGTGAGCTCAGGGGAAATTATGGTTCTTGGCGATCGACTGCGACAGCGCCGCATTCGCATCAATAAAATCCTGCAGGAATTCGTGCAGTCCCGACTGGAATATCTGCTCCATGTTGCCGGTCTTCAAACGCTGGTAGGTTTCTTGCGCGAGGTCATGGCAGTCATAGCGTTTGCCATAGAGCTGCGCCAAGCCATCGAGCGCCATGTTGATCCAGTAGTAGGTGAAGACCAGGGAGCGCGGCATTTCTTCCTTGAGGATCAGGAACTCGGCGATCATCCACGGCCGGTATTTGCTGTCGCGGTAGAACCAGCGGTACGAGCGATGCGCCGACACCGAACGCAGGATCTGCGCCCATTGCTGCATGTCGAGATCGCTGCCGACATCGGTCGCCTTGGGCAGCAGGATGAAGTACTTGACATCGAGAATGCGCGCCGTGTTGTCGGCCCGCTCCATGAAATTGCCGAGCTGGCTGAAGTAATACGTGTCGTTGCGCAGCATGGTGCCGAGCAGGGCGCCTCGAAACGACATGACCCGCTGCTTGATCCAGTCGAGAAACACCGGCAGCCGGTCGGCTGTCATGCTCGAGGGTTTCACCTGTGCCAGCTCGTTCCAGGTGGAGTTGATGCTCTCCCACACGTCGCGGGTGAGCGCTGTCCGCACTGCCCGGCCGTTGTTGCGCGCCGTCTTGATCGATGCGCGGATGGAGGACGGGTTATCCTCGTCGAAGATCAGAAACTGGATGACCTTGGCGGCGGTAATGTCGGCGTGCTTTTCTTCGTAAGTTATGTCGCAGGCCGCGCTCTGCAGCGTCGAGCGCCATTCGTCGCGGTGGCCTTCGACAGCGCCCGGCATCAGCGAGATGCGGTAGCCGACTTCCAGCAGACGCGCCATGTTCTCGGCCCGCTCCATGTAGCGCGACATCCAGTAAAGTGCCGAGGCGGTGCGTCCGAGCATCAGTCCTCCAGCACCCAGGTGTCTTTGGTGCCGCCGCCCTGGCTGGAATTCACCACC
>JANPCS010000168.1:0-2026 GCA_031431065.1 Hyphomicrobiales bacterium
GCAGGCACATCGCCTACAATCTCACCCGCAAGGCTCCGGGAAAGGATTCCATTCGCTTGCGCCGCAAAACCGCAGGCTGGGACGACGAATATCTCGCCAGCCTTGTCGCAGCATGAGTTCCTTCACCCGATTCCCCTGGGCGGTGCGTCAACAGGGCATTAACCATAAGTCCCTAGCCTCGGCAAGGTTAGGGAGTTCCGTTTGTTGAAGCGCCGCTGGGGTAGTCTTGCCACCTGGGTTCTCGTCTGCTTGACCGCAGGCATGGGAGGGCCAGGCCTTGGCCAATCGACCTTGCCGCTGAAGGGAACCCTCGATGATGAGATTCAAGCGCCTGACGTGACTTCACCGCTTGCGGAGACGAAACTTGAGATTTCGCCGCTGGAACCACCGGATTTGATCCCGCCACGAAAGCCAAGAGTGGAGAGCGACCCCTACGCTCCGACCGGCATTGGCAACAATGGACTACGGCTCTATCCAACGCTTACGGCAAGTTCGATCTATTCAAGCAATATCAACACCAGTGCCAATAATCCACGGAGCGGCATTGGCCTGCAGCTGAAACCCAACGTCAGGCTTGAAAGCGACTGGACACGGCATTCGCTGACGGCCGGCATTGGTGGTAATCTGATCAGGTATTCCGGAAACGATGGTTTCGATTCGGCAAAGCTCGATGTATTCGAGCGGCTGCGCCTTGACGTGCGGCGCCATACCACCGCCGACATCAATTCCAGCTATGGGCTGGATGAGGCAGGCGGGACCGAGGCGACAGAGCACAGCGTCAGCGGGTCGCTGGCGCTGACCCAGGATTTCGGTCCGATGAGCGCTAGGATTACCACAGCGGCAAATGTCCGAACATTTGAGGATGTGAGGCTTGCAGATAGTTCTGTCGAAAACAATGGTGACCGTGCCTATGTCGAGACGATACTGGCGTTGCGCACCACCTACACCGAATTTGCCCAGATCAGGCCTTATCTGGAGGCCAACTATTCGCCGCGCAGCCATGTGCTTGAAATCGACCGCAACGGCGTCAATCGCGACTCCAGCGGCTATGCCGCGACGGCGGGCGTGGAACTGGATGCAGGGCCGATCTGGACTGGCGATCTCGGCCTTACTTATCTGCACCGCAACTATGACACGGCAAGTCTTGGCGCCGCCGATGCGATCGGCCTGACTGGTAGCCTGACCTGGAGTCCCAACGAGCTGACAAGAATTGTCATGGCGACCGGAACCTCACTGGAAGAAACGACGGAGGTGGGCACGCCGGCCAGCTCCAAGTGGACGGCCGGTCTCGACATGATCTATGCGCTGCGGGACAATGTGGATCTCCTGGCCGGCGCCTCGATCGAGATCGAGGCCAATGGTGCGTCGATTGACAAGACCTATGATGGCTCACTGGGTGTCGCCTGGAAGTTCAATCCGGTGCTCTCATGGACCGCGGCCTATGACCTGACATGGCTTCAATCGGGCAATCCGAATGGCGACTATGTCGAGCACCGGGTGAGCACTGGCTTGACGTTAAGCCGCTAAAGACCGCCGCGCTCGTCGAGGATCCGTTTCAGGGCAGCGCGGAAACCAGGCCCCAAGTCGTCGCGCTCAAGGGCAAATGCCACGTTGGCGGCGAGAAACCCGATCTTGTCGCCGCAATCATACGTGGTACCCGCATATTTGACGCCGTAGAACGGCTGCTTGTCCATCAGCCTGATCATCGCGTCGGTGATCTGGATCTCGCCACCAGCACCCGGTTCCTGGCGTTCGATCTCCTTGAAAATCTCTGGCTGGAGGATGTAGCGACCCGAAATGATCAGGTTGGAAGGTGCATTCGCGGCGTTCTTCGGTTTCTCCACCATGCCGTTGATCGTGAAGGCGTTGCCTTTCCAATCGCTGGCGCCGACGACGCCATAACGGCTTACCTGCTCCCAGGGCACCTCTTCGACAGCGAGAACGTTACCGCCGCCGCGGGCCTCGTAGACATCGATCATCTGCTTCAGGCAACCGGGCTTCGCATGCATCACCATGTCGGGCAGCA
>JANPCS010000169.1:0-7147 GCA_031431065.1 Hyphomicrobiales bacterium
GTTGATGAATTGCCGCCGCTGGTAGACTTCACATGCTGCATTGGCTAACAGGAAGTTTGCCTCTGCCCCACGTGCCCCGTGCCAGATTTCGACAGGACGATGATGACCGACTACGCCGCCCAACGTGCCAACATGATCGAATCGCAGGTGCGCCCCAATGGCATCACCGACCGGCGCATTATCGCGGCCATGGAAGCAATCGCGCGGGAAGACTTTGTGCCGGGCACCCGCAAGGCCATCGCCTATATGGATGAAGATATCCGGCTGTCGGCGAGTGCTGGTGGTCCGCGGTTTCTCATCGAGGCCATGGCGTTTGCCCGGATGTTGCAGCAGGCCGGAGTGAAGCCCGGCGACAAGGCTCTGATCGTTGGTGCGGCGACGGGTTATGGGGCGGCGGTGATGGCCGCACTGGCGGCCCATGTGGTTGCGCTGGAATCGGATGCGGGCCTGGTGGCGCAGGCGCGGGTGAACCTGCGCCATCTTGTGAACGTAAAAGTTGTGGAGGGTCCGCTCGAAGCGGGTGCCAGGGCCGATGCGCCGTTTGATGTGATCATTCTCGAAGGCCGGGTGGCGGACGTGCCGCAGGGCCTGTTGTCGCAATTGGCCGATGCTGGGCGGCTGGTTGCCGTGGCCGGCGAGACGGAGATGGCGAAGGCCTGCGTCTTCACGTCGACGGGGGGTGCCATTGCGGCGCGCGATGTGTTCGATGCCTCGGTGGCGGCGCTGCCGGGATTTGTAAAGAAAAAGCCGGCCTTCGTGTTCTGAGGTGGCCGCCAGTTGGTAAGTTGGCGTTGCGTCGTGTGGGGGAAGCGGGATGAGGTCATCTCGCAGGCTGTGACTGACATGGTGAGTTGATGATACGGAAATGGCTTCGGGGTTTGCTGTTGGGAGTGGCGCTGGGTGGCGCCAGCGTGATGAGTACTGGAACGGCTTTTGCCGATTCTCTCTTCACTGCGATGGAAAAAGCCTATGCGACCAATCCGACGCTGGGTGCGGCGCGCGCCGGGCAGCGGGCCACCGACGAGCAGGTGCCGCAGGCGCTTTCCGGCTGGCGGCCGAGCGTTACGGTCAATGGCGACTTGACGAGTAATTTCCAGGAACTCAGCACTGGCCAGCGCCATTTTGACACTGGCAGCCTGTCGATCACCCTGAACCAGCCATTGTTCCGGGGCTTCCGCACGGTGGAAGGCACCAAGGCGGCGGAAGCGCGCGTCGATGCCGGACGGCAGAACCTGCTGCAAGTCGAGCAGGACATGCTGTTCAATGTCGTGCTGGTTTATATGGATGTCTATGCCGGGCGCCAGCTTGTGGCCTTGCAGAAGCAGAATGTCGCGGCGCTCCGCAGTCAGCTGAGAGCCTCCAACGAGCGCTTCAATGTCGGCGAAATCACCCGTACCGATGTGGCCCAGTCGCGCGCCAGCCTGGCGGCGGCGCAGACCTCGCTGACGACAGCCGAGACCAATCTGGCCACCAGTGTCGCCGAGTATCTGCAAATGACCGGTTACGAGCCGGGCAAGCTTTCCTATCCCAAGACCAGCAAGTTGCCGAAATCGCTGAAGGCGGCGCTGCAGATCGCCGGTGAAACCAATCCGCAGATTCTGGCGCGGGCCTTTGTCGAGGCGGCTTCGAATTTCGATGTCAACGTGGCGCGCGGCCGGCTGCTGCCGGAAGCCTCGCTCATTGCCCAAGGGTTGGTTACCGATCAATTTCAGGACAAACGGTCGGTGTTCGTGGACGGCGACTTCGTGAAAAAGCCCATAGACCCCAGGCCATCGGCGCAGATTTCGCTCAATGTCGCCGTGCCGCTCTATGCCCAGGGCGGTGCCGTCTATTCGAGCGTGCGCGAGGCCAAGCAATTGGCCAGCCAGCGGCGTATTCAGGTGATCGAGGTGGCCCGCGCGGTGCGCAAGGCGGTGGCGGAATCCTGGAACGCCTACGTCGCCTATGCCGATATCATCGGCAATGCGCGGACCCAGGTGTCCGCGTCCGAATTGGCGTTGAGCGGTGTGCAGCAGGAATATCAGGCCGGAACCCGCACCACGCTCGATGTCTTGAATGCCCAGCGCGATCTTGTGGCGTCGCGCACCACTTTGGTCAATGCCGAGAAGAACCGGGTGGTGGCGGCCTATCAGCTGCTCGCCGCCATCGGCCATCTGACGGCGCGCGGCCTCAATCTCAATGTCGCCATTTACGACCCTGAAGAGAACTACAACCGGGTGCGCAACAAGTGGTTCGGAACGGATGTGGAAACCGTCGAATAGTTTCTCCGGCGATATCGACAAGACTCGGGCGCTGGCGTAATCAATTGCCTCTCCGGTTCGTTGCCGGATGGCGATTGGGGTGGGCATAGCGTGACTGCAGAACCGCGAATGGAGGAACTCCTTGCGTCGATCCGCAAGGCGATCCACGACGATATCGGCGAGATTCCAGCCTCGATGTCGGCGCGCGCCAGTGGAACGCTGCAACGCGGCGCGACGCGCGAATTACATGTGCGGGCCGGCGAAGAAACGGTCTCTGCCTCCGTCGAGGTTCAGCAATTGCGCGAGAAAATCAGCCGCTCGCAAGCCGCTGCGCCATTGCGCGAGACTGGCGCTCAGCGCCCCAGTTTGGCGGAGGCCTTGCAGAAGCCGGCGCCACGCCGCTCGTGGCGGGATATCGAAGGGCCACCGCCGCGCCTCAGGCCCAGCCTGCTTGAAGAAGAGATACCGCTGTTGCCACGGGCCGAATTCCGGCCACGCGTTGCGGTGCAACCCGAGCCTGTTGCCGCTTACCAGCCGCAGCATTGGGAGCAAGAGCCTGCCGCCCTGCCGCCACCGCAGGACAGTTACCGGCAGCGGCCAGAACCTGCGGCCATGCTCTCCGGCGATGCGGCCCAGGCGGTCAATTCGGCCTTCAACCGGCTAACCGAGACCATGCTGTCGCGCGCCAGCGGTGACCGCTCGCTGGAAGACCTGGCCCGCGACATGCTGCGCGGCATGCTGAAGCAATGGCTTGACGACAACCTGCCGGCCCTCGTCGAGCGCCTGGTGCGCGAGGAAATCGAGCGCGTGGCGCGCCATGGGCGATAGCACGTTCCGGTAGAATACATCCTCCATTAACCAACCATGGGTAGTATTGTCCGGCGCGGGATGTTTGCCCCCGTGCCCCGCGCAAGGCACTGGCATGGACAATGTGGACAAGCGGCGGTCTATCCGCCACCGCGTGTTGAAAGACGGCAAGATCGTCCTGCTCAACAATTGGTCGGTTGTCGACTGCTGCGTTCGCGACATGTCCGACACCGGCGCCCGAATCCGCTGTCAGGACCCAGCCTCGGTTCCCGATGAATTCCGGCTGCTCATCCCGCGTGACAAGACGATTCGCAATGTGCGTGTTGCCTGGCGGCGAAAAGACGAGTGTGGATTGTTGTTTACCGGTCCGCCCCGGGTGGCGCCGCCGCGCAAGTGGTAATGTCGGCAATCGGTTAACAGGTTCCAAAGACTTGGCCGCTAGGTTGATGCCCGGGAGCAATCGGGAACACGCATCATGTCAGGGTTGGAAGTGCCCGAGACCAACAAGCGCAGTGTACAGCGCTTACGCGTTTTGAAGCAGGGCAAGATCCTTTTGTCCAACAACCTCTCCGTCATAGATTGCACGGTACGCGACATGTCGGAGACCGGCGCCAAGCTACTGTGTCCCGATCCCGGCGCCATTCCCAATGAGTTCCGATTGGTGCTGACGGCCGAACGTCAGATGCGCGATGTCAAGGTGATGTGGCGGAGGCCCGGCACCGTTGGCGTGCAATTCACGTCGGAGCTGCGCAAGGCGCCGCTGCTGAAATGGTGAGATAATGCCTTAAGCCGACTGGCATCGCCTTTGCACCGCCGGATCATGAGTTGATCCGGAGTGAGCCAGATGGACGAAAACCGCAAGACCGCCCGTTCGAAACGTCTCAAAGAGGGACGGCTGGTGTTCAACAACAAGCGTTCGGTAATGAGTTGCATCGTGCGCGATGCCACCAAGTTCGGGGCCCGGGTGACCATCGGCGAACCTTATCTGGTGCCGTTCGAGTTTGAATTCAGTGTTGCCGGCGAAGCGCCAAAACTGGCCCGCAAGGTGTGGATCGTCAAGAACGAGATGGGACTGCAGTTCATCGCCTGAGGTTTCAGGCGCAGTGGCTGGTTGCATGGCGCTCGTCCCTGGTGTTTAAGGCGGCGCAACGCCAACACCGGTTGCCAGAATCCCCATGCTCGAGAAGACCTTTATACCCGCTGAAATGGAAGCCCGGCTCTATGCCGAATGGGAGGCGCGCGGCTTTTTCAAGCCCGGCCGCAAGCCCAAGGCCAAGCCCTTCACCATCGTCATCCCGCCGCCCAATGTGACGGGATCGCTGCACATGGGCCACGCCCTCAACAACACCATCCAGGACATCTTGATCCGCTTCGAGCGGATGCGCGGCCGCGATGTGCTGTGGCAGCCGGGCACCGACCATGCCGGCATCGCCACGCAGATGGTGGTGGAGCGGCTGCTGCAGAAAGAGAACAAGACAGACCGCCGGTCGATCGGCCGCGAGGCTTTCCTCAAGCGCGTGTGGGAGTGGAAAGCCGAATCGGGCGGCATCATCTCGCAGCAGTTGCGGCGCTTAGGCGCCTCCTGCGATTGGTCGCGCGAGCGCTTCACCATGGGCGATGGTGCAAGACCTGACGATCAAATGATGCGGGCTGTCACAAAGGTCTTTGTTGATCATTACAACACCAAGCTGCCTGATGGAACGAGCATGATCTACAAGGACAAGCGGCTGGTGAACTGGGACCCGGTGTTCCAGACGGCGATCTCGGATCTCGAAGTCGAAACCCGCGAAACCAAGGGTGCCATGTGGTCGTTTGCCTATCCGCTGGCCGATGGGCCGGTGGACGGCATTTCGGAAATCGTCATTTCGACAACGCGCCCTGAGACGATGCTGGGCGACGGCGCTGTGGCGGTGCATCCTTCTGACGAGCGCTACAAGAATCTCATCGGCAGACAAGTGCGGTTGCCGATTGCCGAGCGGCTCATTCCGATCATTGCCGATGAATACCCCGATCCGGAATTCGGCACGGGTGCCGTCAAGATCACCGGCGCCCATGATTTCAACGACTTCGAAGTGGCGCGGCGCCACAACATTCCGCTGATCATGCTGATGGACAAGGAAGCCCGCATGATTTCGACGGCGGAGAACAATGTGCCGGAGCGCTATCACGGCAAGGACCGCTTCAAGGCCCGCGAGATGGTGCTGGAAGAGATCGAGGCGCTGGGCTTCTTCCGTGGGCGTGAAGACAAGCTCATCCCGCAGCCCTTCGGCGACCGGTCCAATGTCGTCATCGAGCCGATGCTGACCGAGCAGTGGTATGCCAATGCCGCCGAACTCGCCAAGCCCGCCATCACGGCGGTGGAGCGGGGCGATACAAAGTTCGTGCCCGGCAATTGGGACAAGACCTACTTCGAATGGATGCGCAACATCCAGCCGTGGTGCATCTCCAGGCAATTGTGGTGGGGGCATCAAATCCCAGCATGGTATGGGCCAAAGTGGGTGCAGACAAACGAAGGCCGCAAACTAGACTACGACCCCTTCCACACTATGAATAATCAAGTGTTTGTTGCTGAAAGCGAAGCTGAGGCACTTCGGTTAGCCAGTGAGTATTATGGCCGCGACATCGTAGTTGGAACGAAGAGTGGTGCCGAAGTAGGCTCAGAGAACAGGTTCGCTCATGCAGGTGGGTTCGGAAGATTTAATGTCAACATTCGTCGGGACGAGGATGTTCTCGACACATGGTTTTCCTCCGCCCTTTGGCCATTCTCGACGCTCGGCTGGCCGGAGCAGACGCCCGAACTGAAGCGCCATTACAAGACTGACGTTCTGGTCACCGGCTTCGACATCATCTTCTTCTGGGTCGCCCGCATGATGATGATGGGGCTGCACTTCATGAAGGACGTGCCGTTCCACACCGTCTATATCCACGCCCTGGTACGCGACGAGAAGGGCCAGAAGATGTCGAAGTCGAAAGGCAACGTCATCGATCCTCTCGAACTGATCGATGCCTATGGGGCGGATGCGCTGCGCTTCACGCTGTCGGCGATGGCCGCACAGGGCCGCGACATCAAGCTGTCGAAACAGCGTGTCGAAGGTTATCGCAATTTCGGTACCAAGTTATGGAACGCCGTGCGTTTCGCCGAAATGAATGGCGTCACCCGCGACTGGAACTACGATCCCGTCGCGGCGCGCATCACCGTCAACCGCTGGATTGCCGGCGAGACGGCGCGCACGCGCGATGTGGTGACGCGGGCCATCGAGGAACACAAGTATAACGAGGCGGCGGGAGCACTTTATCAGTTCGTCTGGAACGTCTTCTGCGACTGGTATGTCGAGCTGGTCAAGCCGATCCTCACCGGCACTGACGAGGGTGCGCGTCACGAGACCCGGCAATCGACCGCCTGGGTGATCGACCAGATCCTGCTGCTGCTGCATCCCTTCATGCCGTTTGTCACCGAGGAACTGTGGCAGAAGATAGCACCGCGCTCGCACTGGCTGATCGAGTCGGAGTGGCCGTGGTACAAGGGCCTTGGCGATCAGGCCGCCGATGCCGAGATCGGCTGGGTCATCCGCTTTGTTTCCGAGGTGCGCTCGGTGCGGGCCGAGATGAATGTGCCGGCCGGCGCCAAGATCGCTACCGTCATCGTTGGCGCCAACAGCGAAACCCGCATGCGCGCCGCCAATTGGGACGCCGAGATCATGCGGCTGGCCAGGCTGTCGTCGATCTCGTTCGAGGACCAGGTGCCGAAGGCTTCCGCCCAGATCGTGCTCAACGAGGCAACCGTGGCGCTGCCCCTGGAAGGCGTCATCGATTTTTCAGCCGAGAAGACCCGCCTCGCCAAGGAACTCGAAAAGATCGCCAAGGACACCGCCCAGATCGACGGCCGCCTGGGCAACCCCGGCTTCGTGGCCAAGGCGCCGCCGGACGTGCTGGACGAAGCCCGCGATCGCAAGGTGGAGCTTGAGGCAAGGAGGGCGAAGGTCGATGAGGCGTTGAGAAGGCTGAGGTAAGTCAACTTCAATATCGGCACGAAGCTGGGCCCTGGCTTTCGCCAGGGTGGCGAAAAATTGGAAGATGACGCCTTTCCTCTTCTTCCCGTC
>JANPCS010000170.1:0-2644 GCA_031431065.1 Hyphomicrobiales bacterium
CTTCACTTCTACGGCAGCGACCGTGATGCGGGCGCCATCACGATGAGCCGCGCCAACGCGGCGCGCGCAGGTGTCACAGACTTCACGGTTTTCCAGAACCATGCGGTGAGCAATCTCACCCCGCCGCCAGGCCCTCCCGGCTTGGTGATCGTCAATCCGCCCTATGGCACCAGGATCGGCGACAAGAAGCCACTCGTTGCTCTCTACGCGGCACTGGGGAAAACACTTCTCACAAGGTTTGCAGGCTGGCGCGTGGGGTTGATTACAACTGACACCACGCTTGCCAAAGCAACCGGCCTGCCGTTTGCTGCACCCGGCCGGTCCGTGTCCCATGGAGGGCTGAACGTGCAGCTGTTCCAGACGGAGCGGTTGCAATGAGCTGTTTGGATATATAAGTTTATCGGGCCAGGACTTCTGGAATGGGCCGGGAGCGGTCATCTTAAATTTTGCAGTAACAGGCAGCTTCGAGCCCGATGCAGTCATTTAAGATTGTGGGCCCGCGCCCCGCGTTCTACAAACTTTCGAACACCACCCTGCAGCATTCGGAGGTCAGCATGATTACCGGCCATGTCTTCATCGCAACCAGCCTTGATGGCTTCATCGCCCGGAAGGATGGGAATATCGACTGGTTGCTTAGCCGCGGTGACCCAGATGAAGACCACGGCTATCAAGATTTCATCAAAGATATCGACGGACTTGTGATGGGGCGCGGCAGTTTTGAGGCAATCTCGGCTATCGACCCTTGGCCATATGACAGGCCCGTGGTCGTATTGTCGAAAACCTTGGCAGCATCACCGGTTCCGGATCATCTGACGGGCCGCGTCCGCTTCATGGACAAGACACCCGAGGACACGATGGAGATGCTGGCGACGGAAGGCTGGCGCAGGGTCTATGTGGATGGTGGCCAGATCGTGCAGTCCTTCCTTCGCGAAGGCCTCATCACCGATATGGTGGTGACACAGATTCCGGTCCCGATTGGCGCAGGGCGCGCGCTCTTCGGCCCCACCAACAGTGACATCCCGCTGACCCATGTGATGACGAACGCGTTTCCATCCGGACTGGTGCAATCCTTGTACAGGGTAGGTGCCTGACGCCCTTTTGTCTCGATGGCTTGGATGCCCGCTGCGTCCCGCATTGCCGTCCACCACATCACCGTAGTGTTAACGGACTTGATAGAAGGTCTCGTAAATTGTGGCCAGACAAGACGTCCCATCATTGTTGGCGGCGTGCTGTTGATATGTGGGAATGCCAGGTGGAATGATGGTATCCTTGCGCGCTGCTTCGAGAAAGATATGTTTCGAATTCCCGGCACTTATTTCGAACCAGTTGGGGTCATCAAAGCCGCCGGCGTAGACTCCGACTACGTCTGGAAAGCGTTCAAAACCAAGGTGGGACTTGCTGCCGCAAGTTCCGCAGAAGTGGATTGTGACACGCTTGCCGCTGCCCTCTGACCGATGGTGATAGGCAGTTGACATTCCGGCCGTGACAACAAAGTCCCCGCTTTTGAAGATTGGTTCCACGAAATAGGCCGTGCCAGTTGCGCGCTGGCAGAATCGGCAATGGCAGGTCGTCACCCGGATGGGTTCGGCTCTGGTTTCCCAGCGCACCGCGCCGCAACTGCATCTACCAGCATGGGTTGCCATGCTAAAGCCCGAGCACCGCTTCCCTGATGGCCGCGAGCAAGACCTGCGGGTCTGCAAAATCGTCGCAAAATTGGGCGCGGTAGGCCAGGCGGAGAATGCCGTCTTGTCCAACGACGAAGTCGCCAGGAAGTTGCCACGGGCTGTCCACTGCCGCGCGCTCGGTTCCATGACGCGATTGTTGAAGCTGGGCGCCTGCGTCCAATTCCCGGCGCAGATATTCGTCCGGCGCGCCATAGACGACTTGCGAGGGCCGCCCCTCCAGCAGGTTGAAGGCTTTATAGGCACGGCGCTCCGGGTCACAGAGAATCCCGCAGGGCAATTCACGCTGCCCGGCAAACCGCTCCGCCCGCCCGGGTTCGCCTTGTCCGATGGCGATCACGCCGGCCCCTGCTTCAAGGTAGGCGGCGCATTCATCCTTCAGTCTTTTTGTCCGGTCGAAGGCGCAGCTGCAGCCGAAATGTCTGAGGAAGATGATCACGGCTGGCCCTCTGCTCCAGAATGAACTCAGCTGACGTTTGCCACCAGACATGTCCAGCAACTCAATGTCAGGTGCCGGATCGCCCGCCTGCAGCGGAAGTTCCGCCCAGCGCAGGCGCGTCGGGCCTTGTTTCCAGCCTTCCAGCCATTCCTGCTCGGCGCTGGCGATCTGGTCTTCGATGTTTGCAATCATGGTCCGTTCCTTCCCAGGTATCTGTTGCCGGAAAATGGCACCCCTCTAGAATATCCTGTCAACCGGCAGTCCCATGGCCATGGCTCCGGCGTATTCGGATTGCTGGCCGTTTTGCATGGGGTGATACCTGGCACCCTGGATGTCGCGGAAGCGGCGCTCCAATCCCTGCGCCCGGTAGAAGCCTGATCCACCGGCTGCTTCCATGGCAAGCTCCACGGCACGGATGGCATGATCGGCCACGAGGCGGCGTCCGATCATCACGTCGTTCACGGTTTCGGCTGAGGGCGCATTGCGGTTCACCACGGAAAGCATGTAGCTGTGGGCCATCTCT
>JANPCS010000171.1:0-8373 GCA_031431065.1 Hyphomicrobiales bacterium
TTCGAGCTTCTGCAGCCGGTCGATGGAAGCCTGATCGGTTTCCTTTTTCAGGGCCTCGCGCTCGATCTGCAGCTGCATGATGCGGCGGTCGATCTCGTCCAGTTCTTCCGGCTTCGAATCGACCTGCATGCGCAGCCGTGACGCCGCCTCGTCCATCAGGTCGATGGCCTTGTCGGGCAGGAAGCGATCGGCGATGTAACGGTTGGAGAGTGTGGCGGCGGCGACAATCGCCGCATCGGTGATCCGCACGCCGTGATGCAGTTCGTACTTCTCCTTGATGCCGCGCAGGATCGAGATCGAATCCTCAACCGACGGTTCGCTGACGAAGATCGGCTGGAAACGCCTGGCCAGCGCCGCGTCCTTCTCGACGTGCCTGCGATACTCATCAAGCGTGGTGGCCCCGACGCAGTGCAGTTCGCCACGCGCCAGGGCGGGCTTCAGCAGGTTCGAGGCGTCCATGGCGCCTTCGGACTTGCCGGCACCCACCAGCGTGTGCATCTCGTCGATGAACAAGATGACGGTGCCCTCGGCGGCGATCACTTCCGAGAGCACGGCCTTCAAGCGCTCCTCGAATTCGCCGCGATACTTGGCGCCGGCAATGAGCGAACCCATATCGAGGGCCATCAGCTTCTTGTCTTTCAGGCTCTCGGGCACGTCACCCTTGACGATGCGCAAGGCGAGCCCTTCGGCGATGGCGGTTTTTCCCACACCCGGTTCGCCGATCAGCACGGGATTGTTCTTGGTGCGCCGCGACAGCACCTGAATGGTGCGGCGGATTTCCTCGTCGCGGCCGATCACTGGATCGAGCTTACCCTCACGCGCCGCTTCGGTCAGGTCGCGGGCGTATTTCTTTAGCGCGTCATAGCTCTGTTCGGCCGAGGCCGAGTCAGCGGTGCGGCCCTTGCGAATGGCGTTGATGGCCTGGTTGAGGCCTTGCGCGGTGACACCCGCCGTCTTCAGGACCTTGGCGGCCTCCGATTGTTCCAGGGCCAGGGCCTGTAAAAGCCGCTCAGCTGAAACAAAGCTGTCGCCGGATTTCTCGGCAAGTTTCTGCGCGGCCTCGAAGACCCGCGCCATCTCGGGCGCCAGATAGACCTGACCGGCACCGCCGCCCGAGACCTTCGGCAGTTTCTTCAGGGCGGCCTCGGTGTCACGCAGTGCGAGGCGCGAATCACCGCCCGCCGCTTTGATCAGGCCGGCGGCCAGGCCCTCTTCGTCATCGAGCAGGACTTTTAAGAGATGCTCGGGGCTGAAGCGCTGGTGGCCTTCACGCAGGGCCAGAGACTGGGCCGACTGGATAAACCCACGCGAGCGTTCGGTGTATTTCTCGAAATCCATTGCCTTCTCCTGTTTGGCACGTTCCCAAGACGCCCCGGCTGGGCACATCATGAAACGCCATCGATCATTGACCGGCCACAAGCCGCAAGTTGTTCGAACCCCCAAGAGGCATTCGGCCCGGGTTGCGGACTGGACTCGAGCCTCATATGGGAAGGGGCTTGCGCCGATCAAGCGGCGGCCAGCAAAGACCGACCAGCCCTCGGCAGCATTGTCCTCGATCAAGAAATCAACTGCCGGGCTGGCGCCGCGAAAAAATGGCCGGGTCTGAACCCGGCCATCCTCGACGATTGAAACTTCTAGTCAGCCGCCGGTTCGGTGACCGGGGCGGCCGTTACCTCGGCTGCCGGTTCCTTGCGGGGTTTGCGCTCGTATTTGCGCTTGGCCGGGGCCGCTGGAGCGGTATCGGCAGCAGGTGAAAGATGATCGCTTGTTTCTTCGGTAACCGGAGTTGGGGCCGGGGCCGGGCGGCGAAGGAACGAGGGTGCTTCCCAATGCGGATCGGCATCGGCGGCGGGCGCCGAGGCGGCCACGGCAGGTGCCGGCTGTGCGTCGGCCACGCGCGGCGGCGTGTCATGACGTTGCTCAGGCCGCTGATCGGGGCGCGGTTCATTGCGCGGCTGGTTGTTCTGACGATTGTCGCTCGCCTGGCCCTGCTGACCTTCCGGCCGGCGGTCCTGCCAGCGCGGCTTGAAGCGCTCGCGGTTCTGGCCTGGCTGGGTGGAATTCTGGTCGCGATTCTGGTCCCTGACCTGGTCACGGCTCTGGTTGGGCTGGGTGTTCTGATCGCGGTTCTGATCTCTGCCCTGATCGCGCTGCCCTTGATCGCGATTATCACGGTAATCGCGCTGCTGGCGGTAGGGCTGCTGGCCCTGTTGGTTATTGTGCTGCGGCGGACGCTCGGCGCCTTCAACCATCGGCTGGTCGCCGAGGCCATCGGGATCGTTGCCCGGCTGGGAGCCCCGCTGCTCCGGTGCTGATTGCTCCGGGCTGTCTTCGAGATCCTCGTCGTCGAACTCTTCGTCGGGACGGCGGTATTGCTGCTGGCTTTGCTGATTATAGGCCTGGGCGGCGGAGACGATGCGGAGATAATGCTCCGCATACTGAAAATAGCTTTCGGCCATGATGATGTCGCCGGCCGATTGCGCGTCGCGGCCGAGCTGCAGATATTTGTCGGCCACCGTCTGCGCCGTGCCGCGGACCTTTACATCGGGTCCGTTGCTCTCATAGACACGGCTCAGCGGATTGCCACCACCGCTGTTGCCGCTTCCGCCTCCGCTCGGGCTGCGATGACGGCTGCGGCTGCGGTTCTTGTGAGTAGGTCTCATCAATCGACTATGTCCCAGATTACGGCATCTGTTGCGAGCAGCAGCCAGCGCACCCGTTCAAGGCTCGGGGGCGGCCGGTTCTCAAATCTGCTCAAGGCGCTGAGCGTCTGCAAAGATTTACCCGTTGGTTACAGAAATCTTCCGCCACCGGCAAAACCTCCCTTGGGAGTTCTCACCATTTCCCCGGCTTGTGCTGATATCAACCGGGCAACCCGTGCACTTGGCACTGCCGCCCCACTGTCGTTCCCGGCACCATCTCAAAGGGCAGAAAGCGTTTCCGACTCTCATTTAGCCGAGAGCTCGAGAATTTCCAATGGTTTTTTCGTCTTGAGGCCGGCCAACTCACAGATTTGGTGAACCGAGGAAGTCCAGACAGCGAACATGGCCACCCAAGTCCACTCCCTTGCCGTGCAGCTGGAATCCCGTTTGAGCGAAGATTACCTCGACATCTGCTGCCTGCCCGGCGCCCAGTTCGACCACGATGTGGCCGTTCGGCGCCAGGTGGGCTCCCGCCTCCGCAGCGATCAGGCGATAGGGGTCGAGGCCATCCAAGCCACCGGCCAGCGCCAGGTGCGGGTCGTAGTCCCTGACATCTGGCTCAAGATCCGGAATGCCGCCCGTTGGAATATAGGGCGGATTTGCAATGATGAGGTCGAAATGCCCAGTCACCGGTTGGAACCAGTTGCCTTCAAGGAACGTCAAGCGGCTGGCCACGCCGAGGGCTTCCGCATTGGCCCTGGCGACGCTCAAGGCGGCGCTCGAGAGATCGACGGCAACCCCACTGGCGGCGGGCAGTTCCGCCAGCAGAGTGACGATAATGGCACCGGACCCGGTTCCCAGATCGAGGATGCGGCAGTTCCCGGTCATGAGCGGCAGGGCGAGATCGATCAGGGTCTCGGTATCGGGGCGCGGATCGAGCACGGCGGAAGTCACCTTGAAGGGCCGGCCGTAGAACTCACGGTACCCCAGGATGCGCGAGACCGGCTCATGGGCCAGGCGGCGGGCAATGAACTGCCGGAATTTTTCTACCACCGCCGCCTCCACACCACGTCGCGGATCGAGGATCAGGTCCTCGCGCGAGAAACGGGTTGCCTGTTGCAACAACAGGCGGGCATCAAGCTGCGGCGTCTCGATATCGATCCGCTTCAGCTCGGCGAAGGCCCAGTCGAGCAGCGACCCGAGGTTTTCAGCCGGCATCGTCCTGCTGAGCCAGAAGCTCTGCCTGGTGGTTGGTCATCAGCGCCTGCACCATTTCCTCCAGCGCCGGACCCTCGATGATCTGGTCGAGCTTGTAGAGCGTCAGGTTGATGCGGTGGTCGGAGCAGCGGCCTTGCGGAAAATTATAGGTGCGGATGCGTTCGGAACGGTCGCCCGATCCCACCTGGTCCTTTCGGGTGGCCGAGCGTTCGCTGTCGATGCGGTTGCGTTCGATGTCATAAAGCCTTGAGCGCAGCAGCTTCATCGCGGCGTTCTTGTTTTTCAACTGAGACTTCTCGGTCTGCTGGGCCACCGCGAGTCCCGTCGGAATGTGAGTAATGCGAACGGCGGAATCGGTGGTGTTCACCGATTGTCCGCCTGGCCCCGAGGAGCGATAAACGTCGATCCGCAGATCCTTGTCCTCGATCTTGATATCGACCTCTTCGGCTTCCGGCAGCACCGCGACGGTCGCCGCCGAGGTGTGGATGCGGCCCTGCGTTTCGGTGGCGGGCACCCGCTGTACACGATGCACACCGGACTCGAATGTCAAATGCGCAATGGCGCCGGCGCCATAGATGTTGGCGATCACTTCCTTGTAGCCGCCATGCTCGCCGACGCTGGCCGAAATCACCTCCACCTTCCAGCCCTTGAAGGCTGCATAGCGCTGATACATGCGGAACAGGTCACCCGCGAAGATCGCCGCCTCGTCGCCGCCCGTGCCTGCGCGGACTTCGAGAATGACGTTCTTGTCATCAGCCGCATCCTTTGGCAGCAGAAGGATGCGGACCTCCTGCTCCATGCGCTCGATCTTCTGGTCGAGCACCGGGCGCTCGGCCTCCGCCATCCCGGCCATTTCGCCGCCAGCTTTGAACATGTCGTCCAGATCGTGGCGTTCGCCATAGGCCTTGCGCAATTCCAGCGCCTTCCGGGCGGTGGGCTCCAATTCGGCATATTCCTTCGACAGCTTGACAAAGGCCTCGCCACCCAGATTGCCAGCCGACATGTCATGCTCGACAGTGGCAAAGCGCTGGATGATGCGGTCGAGTTTTTCTTGCGGAATGGTGGCCATGGCCGGGGCTTGTAGCGGAGGCAATGCTATTCCGGCAAGCCTGCCAATTTCATACCGTCTTCTAAATGCCGCCGGTCGCTTTCGTGACGGTAGGGATCGTGTAACAGGCAATTCCCGATCGTAAATCCGGGGTTGAGCTGCAAAACCTGGGTGGCAAAGTGGTGTGCTGGGCCACTTTCTCCTAGGCGCGCATGGCAAGCCGCCTGAAAGGCTTTCACCCAATCGCGCTGATCCGGCACTCGTGCGAAATCGTCAAGTGCTCCGCGATAGTCCTTGGCTTGATAACGAATGATACCCATCGTCGACCAGTACCAGTCGGGATTGAAAAAGGGATCGACCTCTTTAGCACTCCGGTAGAGCCTGGCGGCCTCGGTGATGTTTCCCTCAAAAAGGGCCAAATCTCCCAACCCGCAAATCAGACTCGGGCGGTTCGGATTGAGTGCAAGGGCGCGTTTGTGATGAAATGCTGATTGATCGTAGTGATACCGCCACAAATGAATGGCGCCGAGAAGATGATGGCAATTGCTGTCCGTTTCATCGAGTGCCAAAGCTTTGTCCGCATACTGCACCGCGCTGTCGATAAGTGAGTCTGGAGAAGTTGGAAAATCCGACCAGCGCCGGAACTCGAGCCAGCCAAGCAGTGTCACGGCACGGGCATACGCAGGATCAAGCAACAATGCCTGCTTGCACAAAGATTGGGCTCTGGCGTTCGCTTCCGGGTCGCGGAAGTTCATCGCATCCGCCATCAGCACACATTCGTATGCTGCAAGCACGGTGGGCGGTTTGCGGCGGACTTCCTCGACCTGATCGGCCATAATACGGCCAGCAAGGGTGGTAACGATCGTTCGGACCAACTCATCCTGGATGCTGAAGATCTGGTCCTCTTGCCGATCGTATTTTTCGGCCCAAACGGAATGGCCAGTAGCGGTGTCTTTCAACTGCGCAGTAATGCGAATAGAACCTCCAGCCCGGCGCACTGAGCCATCCAGGCGATAGCGGAAACTCACCAAATCCTGTTCCGCCATTGTACTGCCCGCAGCGATCCTGAGTTGCCGGAAGCGCGAAAGTTCCGTGACAATGTCTGTCGTCACACTATCCACCAGGAAGCTCTGTTCCGGATCACCGCCGAAATTCGCAAACGGCATGACGGCGATGGCGGGCCGCTCCGGGGTGAGCCGTTCGGCCGCCCTCGGCGATTGCGACGAACTATTTGGCCTTGATCCGGACAATGCATTTCCAGTCATAATTGTCCGCCGCAGCTCATTGGTCGCGTTGTCCGGTTCAACTCCAAGTTCATCGCGCAACACCTCGGCACAGATGTCGTATTGCCGGATGGCCAAGCCACGATCGCCGATTGCAACGTAGGCCTGCATAAGCGCGCGGTGTGAGGATTCGCGCAAAGGATTCATGGTCACGAGCCGCTTGGCGTGGTCGAGGCGGGCCGGGTTATCGGGCATGGCCGCCAGCTTTTCGAAAATCGCAATCGCATGATCGGCCAGGCGGCGGCGTTGTTCGGCTAGCCAGTCGTCGAAAGCCGGTTCGCGGAGGGCCACATCGGCCAGAAGTTCGCCGGTGTAGAGCGCTGCCGCCGTTGTCAGCTGCTCCCTGCTGCTGCCCGGCGAAACCGACAGGAAGGCAATTGCATCCACATCGATGCGATCCGATTGAAGGCCGATCACATCATCCCGGGCGCGCAACACTTCGGACAGGTCCGGCCCCAGTTCCTTGCGCAGGATGGCCAATGATTGCCGGAGGCTCTGACGTGCCTGTTCCTCGCCGCGCTCGCCCCACAGCAACCCGCAAATCCGCTCACGGGTCGCCTGACCGCCGGGACTAAGGGCGAGAACTGCGAGCAAACCCTTGTTTTTCTTGGCGGACACTTCCAGGCAGCCTTGGCCTTGCATGGCGAAATACCCGAGCAATGTGAGCCGCAGCCGTGGCGGGAGCCGGTTCATACCGGTGATTTTAGTGGGCTCTGACATTTTTTGTGCTTTTTTACGCTGCCTTTGCGCTCGCCTGATCCTGCAATTGCGGCTCACGGTTAGGTTTCACTCATCAGCTTCGATCAATCACCGAACGAGGCGCGAAACCTGGGGAGATCCGAATGTCTTCATACGCCAACATCGCAGAAACCACCGCATTTCAATCCTGCCGTCAAGACGGGGACCTGAGCCGCCGCAGCTGGTTGAAGATCTGGCTTGATGCCCGCCGGGCCAGGGCCGCGCAACGCCGCCTCGCCGAGGAGTTGAGATTCATGGACCACCAGCAACTGGCCGATTTCGGCATCGATCCGGCGAGCTTGCCTGCCACAACCGTCCGGCTGGCGCAGATCAATCCCGCCGTGATCGCCTGTTCGATTATGTTTTCAGCTTCGAGGCGCTGAGGTTCAAATGCGCAACGATCAAATGTTTGTCCGGATGGCCATGGCCATTGCCGAAGTTCAGGGCATGACCCATTGGCAGGACGCGCTGCCCGCCGCCCGGGCCGTTCTGGTGGCCATGCGCGAACCAACGGTGCCGATGCTCGAAGCTGCGCTGGCCGATCTCCCAGACTGGGGCAACCTGCCGGATGACTGGCGTTCGATGATCGATTATGCGGCGGGCGAAAGCCTGCAGTGACCGATCAGCCGTTGCCGCCCAGCGCTTTGACATCGAGCGAGCGGCCGACGAGGATTTCGCCGGGCGTGCCGAGGATGCCCTTTTCATTGCCGTCAATGACATAGGACAGCAACCCGCCGTCGCGTGCAATGACCACCAGGCCCTCGCGGTTCGGCACGCGGTAGGTATCGCCCTTCATCAGCATCTGGGTCATGACCACATTGCCCTGGGAATCCTCGATGCGCACCCAGACCGGCGCCTTGGCTTTGAGCGTCAGGCGGCTTTCGCCATTGCCGGTGCCAAATTCGCGGCCTTCCTCGGTCATCGCCACGTCGGTGGCGGAGACCATGCCGTCGAGCGTCTTGGAGGCTTCCTGGGCTCCGGGCACCTGGTCCTCGATCAGCGAGGAAATGCCGTCGAGGTTGGTTCCAGCGAGATCATCGGCAGGCGTGTCAGGTGTTGTCTCGCTGGCGGCCACCGCGGTCTCGACCGGCTGATCGTCGGGCATCGGTTCGTCACCGATGGAAATCTTTGCCACCTCGTCATCGGTCGAAGCGGTGGGCATCGGGTCGGTGGCGTTGGTCACCTCGCCTGAGGCAGTTGCCACCTGTTTGGCGGCGGGCGGGGTATCGGCCGACGGCATGATCAAGTAGCTGAGGCCGGCGAACAGGAACACAGCACCAGCCACAGAGGCAACCAGGCCACCCGCTCCGCCGGGAATGCCATTCAGGCGGAAATTGAACTTCGGCATTTGCGGCAGGCGGCCGAAGATCAGCACCTTGGCCGACGACAGCGGGCCCGGATTGGCGGGATGGCCCGCCGCCGGCGCCAGGGCGGGTGCCGGCAG
>JANPCS010000172.1:0-11494 GCA_031431065.1 Hyphomicrobiales bacterium
GCCAGTGAGTTACGGTGCCAGTGCATTTAATTCGCGAGCCGGGTGGGGCCGCCGGGGCCACGGGCGAAAGTCCCCATCCGTCATGCGCCGAAGGCGGCGCGCGCCACCACCGGATCAAGTCCGGCGGCAGGCTCTTCCCCACCCTTCGGGTGGAGAAGGAAAAAAAGATGTGTGAATACGACAGCGGCGATAGCCGGGCGACGGATCACCGGATTACTGATCCAGCACCTCGAAATGCGCTTCCGTGGGTGTGCCGTTGTTGATCGGCGGCATGTCTTGCGGGCAGGCGGAGAACACCACGAGGGCGTCGATCCCGGCGCGGAACACCCACATAGGGGTGCTGTCCACCAGTGTCACCGGAATCCCGCTGGCAGAGCTCGGGTTGCCAATTCTTTTGTGTCAATGACCCATGCTGATGTGAGTTTTTCGGCTCGGAGCCCTCGCCGCATGCTTTTAGCGCGGTTGCGGCGGGGCTTGAACCTAATGCTGCATGCGGGACGTGTCCTTGACTTCGGCGAACGCCCAGTTGCGAAATGCCGCGATGCGCGGCAGGTTCGAGGAGGCTTCGAGGCAGGTCAGCGAATAGACGGTCGTTGGCGGTGTCGTCAGATCGAAGAGCCGCACCAGCGTGCCGCGCGCCAACTGGTCTTCAACCAGCGCGCCATAGGCAAGTGCAACGCCCTGGCTTTCTTCCGCTGCCCGAAGCGTGAGCTCGCAATGGGCAAAGCGCGGTCCGGCAAGTTTGTCCGAGCTGTTGATGCCGGCTAACTTGAACCAACTCTGCCAGTCATCCCCCACGACATCGTGCAGCAAGGTCACTTGCGCCAGGCCTTCACGCTTCGACAATACCGGGTTGCGTCTGCGGAACTCCGGGCTGCACACCGGATAACGCGTCGAGGTGAGAAACGGCTCGACTTTAAGACCTTGTGCCGCGTGCGGGCCGTACTGGATCAAGATGTCGACTCCCGCCACAGGAAATTGCAGCGGGCAATCGGTTGTGGTGACTTCGAGTTCAATCTCGGGATAAGCGGCGTTGAACCGCCGCAGGCGCGGCAACAGCCAGCGCGAGGCAAACAGCGGCGTAGCGCGCAGCGCCAGCGGCCCGCACTGATCGGTGTCACGCGCCTTCCGTGTCAATTGCTCAAGCCGGTCGAGGATGCGGGTCAGTTCGGCAAAATAATCCGAGCCCATCGACGTGAGCTCCAGGCCATGCGCCGTTCTGTAAAACAACCCGGCGTTCAGATATTGCTCCAGCGCCTTGATCTGGTGGCTGATGGCGGACTGCGTCACGCATAGCTCCTCCGAGGCGGCCCTGAAACTGTGCAACCGGGCCGCAGCCTCGAATGCCTTGATCGCTGAAAAGGGTGGAAGCCTTCGACTCATTGGACGTGAATCCTTTTCGGGCGGGTATGAATTCGTATCGTTTGCTCCTTCGGCAGTATGCAGCATAGCCTTGTTGCCACACCAACACAAATACAGGAGCATGAAATGCGGAACTCAACCCTCATTGGCCCGTCAGCAAGGTTGGCGGCTATCGTGGCAACGTCAGTGCTCAGCGGCGGCTTGCTGGGAATGATCGGTGGCTTTGGCGGGCCCGGTCTTGCTCAGAGTGTGCCGCCGGCCGAACACAAAGGCCTCAATGTCGAAACGCTCGGCTCTGTTCCGGCTGAATCGATGGCGGCACAAGTGGGCCTCAATGGCCACATTCTGCTGCTGCGGAAAATCACCATTGCGCCAGGCGGGCAGATTGCCAAGCACAGTGCCGAAACGACACCTGCCGTGGTTTATATGCTGAGCGGCACATGGACCGAAGGACGGGTTGGCAGCGAAACCGCGCATCCGGCCGGCACAAGTTTCATTGAGGACAAGGACACCGTGCACTGGTTCTACAATCGCGGCGCCGAACCGGCCACAGCACTTGTCTGCGACATCAAGCCAGCCAGCTGATGCACGCGCCAGCTTCCGGATTACGGTGAGGATTACGGTGATATGGTGGATGGCACCTCAGTTGGATCTTTCAACGGAACCATCATCGCATATCAGATGCCGATAGCGGGCGCCGTCCACCACATCACCGTAACTCCAACCACATCACCCTAACCCCAAGTGAGCAGGTGCGCCCAAAGCAGAAGATCGATACGAGGCCCTGCCATTGCAATCCTGTGGGTTCAAGGCTTAGGCTCTTGAAGCAACTTGAGGGAATCCAGTTCTCGGAAGACTTTTGGCAATGTACTATCGGTTGCTCATCGCGGCATTTTTCACAGGCCTCCTGCATACGACCGCCGATGCAAGTGGAGTGCCTGCGATCCCGTTTGTCGATGGCCGCTGGCATGGAGACATCGAAACCGGTCCAAAAAGCACGGATTTTGAAGAATGTTGGGCCAGCACGACGTTTGACGATGGCACCACGTTTAGGCTCACAAAACGAAAAGACGGGAACTGGCATCTGCAATTATCTAATCCCAGTTGGCGGCTGCTGCATTCGCGCCGATACGCCATGGTTGCGCAGGTCGATTTCTATCCCCGGCTTCGCATAGTGGCCGAAGCCAAAAACCAGACACTTCTGGATATCGCGGACCTTGACCATATGTCCCTGTTGGGACTCATCGAGAATGGTCACACGATCGATCTTACGTCTGACGGCTTCAATGAAAAGTATGAACTTGAAGGTAGCGCCAAGGTTATCATGAGGATTCGAAACTGCTTCGCGCAAACAAACATCAACTGATCGCAACAATGATAACCACTGTAACCGAAATTACCGTGTCTCATTCAAGGGGTGCAGTCCAGGAGTGTCACCGTAATTCCTACGCATCAACAGTCGGTGCCGGCACAACCTCCACGGCAATGTGTTCGTTATGGCCGTCCGCTACCAGTTACACACAAGGGTACACAATGAGGGAGTGAGGGAGCAGGAGCAGGAGGGAGGATCAGGGTAAGATCACCCTGAGGGAGCTCATTGCCTCCACCTATGGGACCGGTAAGGACCTGAGGCCAGGGATAGGTTGTCAGGGTATTGCTGGGTTACGCTTGACTGCACCGCAGGATTCGGGCTTAGGTTGCTTTAGCGAAAGAGGCCTTTGCTGAAACATAACAACAATACGTCAGGGGACTGCCAGAAGGCAGAGAGGGAAGACATTATGCTCAGGGCATCTTTCATTTACACAACAGTTTTCGTAGGGGCACTGACAACCGCCCAGGTCGAGGCTGCCACTTATAATCTCAACTTTGAGGGCGACTGCGTGGCGCAAACGGAGGTCACGACCAACGCCATAGGCGAATTCGACAGCTTTCAGGTAACATTGTGCGATTATCCGATCGTGGGCGGCCCCGGTATCGTCACGGGCGACCCTCTAATGATTGATTTTGTGCAATTAGACTTCGACGGTCACATTGATGCATCTTTTGACGGATACCTGATTTACGACCCAACGCTGAAGGTCGCCGAATGGCTCTTCGTTTTAGTCTTCGACAACAACGAAACGGCAAGGTTCACAGGCACTTATTCTATCACCTCGGCTGCCGCCGTCCCTGTCCCTGCCGCCCTGCCTCTCCTAGCCACCGGCGTCGGCGCCCTCGGTGTCATCGGCTGGCGTCGTAAGCGTAAGCTGGCTCAGGCATAGTCCACCAGGCCCACCCCGGAACCAAGCGTTCCGGCGCGTGAGATACTTTCCAAGCGGCGTAGGTTCAAACCCGCGCCGCTTTCGCTTGTAAGGTCGGACAGCAGGCTCTGTCATCTTGGTGAGTGGCTGGTCGGTAGCGGCGGAGTTCTTCGGAAACGTGCGACCACCAGAGAACAACCTCAGTCCTACCAACGCTGCACTGGTGTTGTCCTGCGAACCACTTCAACGCGCCCCCTCAGAGGAACGGAATTACAGTGACACTCCTGGACTGCAATTAATACGCGGGCGGGCGGTACTTTCAAGTCAAGCTGGATTCCGGCTTTCGCCGGAAAGACGGGCGTGGGGACGAGGTGTCCGGCTGGCGCAGTGGCCGAGGGGGATTGCAACGGAAGTTCCATGCCGTATTCGATCAGGCCGCCTGAACCGTTGCGGTATGGTGTTCGGGACGGAAGCTGGGCTCCGGCTTTTGCCGGGGTGACGGATCATGAGGGTGTGGACGTTATTGATCCAGCACCTCGAAATGTGCTTCCGTCGTGATGCCGTTGTTGATCGGCAGCATGTCTTGCGGGCAGGCGGAGAACACCACGAGGGCATCGATCTCGGCGCGGAACACCACGTAGTCGCCGGGTTTGCACAGGCAGTTGCCCCATTCGAGGCTGCCATCCGGCGCCCACGGAATGTTCATGAACAGGTTGATTGACGCCGGCGTGTAGGGAATGAAAAGCCCGAGCTCGGCCAGCCCCGCATGCATGTTGTCGCGGCAATTGTCGTGATAATGCGTGCAGCCGAGGAGGCCGTAACGCTCGTTGTCGCACGGTGCGATCAGCGTATCGTGGCGGCCGGGCGAACCATCCTTGGTGAGCGTCAGGATCGGGCGGCGGCGGTTGGTCACCATCTTGTCGCCCTCCACGGGAAACAGCCTGGTCCAGAAGGCGCGGCAATGTTCCATGCCCATGTACTCGCGCAAATCTCCGGCGTTGAAGGCCCACAGATCGACCACCTGATTGCCATGGGTGTTGATGACTTTGACCGATTGGCCTTGCCCTAAGCGAATGGCCTTGCCCCGGCGGGCCGGAATGGTTTGTAATGCGCTCAACGAAACCTCCTGCAACAGATGATAGGACTTCATAATGAAGATGGACCCGCGCTACCAGCCCGTCGATGCGTCGGTGACCCCGCGTTTTTCGGGTATCTCGACCTTCATGCGCACCCAGCGCCACAAGGTCTCGGCGGAACTCGATATCGCGCTAGTGGGCGTTCCCTTCGATCTCGGCGTCAATTACCGCACTGGCGCGAGGCAGGGGCCGTCAGCGGTGCGCGAGGCCTCGCGCCTGATCAGGCGGGTGCATTCGACCTCCGGCATCGCACCTTATGACCTGTGCAACGTCGCCGATATCGGCGATGCGCCGGTGAACCCCATCGACCTGTCGCGGTCCATCAAGATGATCGAGCGCTTCTTCGAGACCATCCACAAGGCCAACGTTCTGCCGCTGTCGATCGGCGGCGACCATACCGTGCCGCTGCCCATTCTGCGGGCCATCGCCAAGACTACGCCGGTTGGAATCTTCCACATCGACAGCCATGCCGATACGCTGGACACGCTGGCTGACACACGGATCAACCACGCCACCACCTTTAGGCGGGGCGTCGAGGAGGGGCTGATAAACCCGAAGCGGGTGATCCAGATCGGCCTGCGCGGCTCGCGCTTTTCGCCCGACGACATCAAGTGGGGCCAGGACCAGGGCTTCACCTGCATCACCATCGACGACTATGAGCGCATGGGCCGCGACGCGGTGGTGAAGAAAATCCGCGAAGTGCTGGGCACCGGCCCCACCTACATGACCATCGACATCGACGGCATCGACCCCGCCTGGGCGCCGGGGACCGGCGTTCCCGAGATCGGCGGGCTGACCCCGCGCGATGTGCAGGTGCTGATCCGCTCGCTGCAGGGCATGCATCTGGTGGGTGGCGACATCTGCGAGGTGGCGCCGTGTTTTGATCCCACCGGCATCACCGCCATCACCGCGGCCAACCTGATGTGGGAAATGCTTTGCGTGCTGGCCGATTCGAAGTCGAAGCGGGGGTAGCTCGTCGCCGGCTGCAAGTCGCCGTCAGAGAATAAAGTCCGCTGAGTTGAGTGTCAGAAGGCCGTCAAGCCTGATTGTCATCTCTGCAACGGGATCGCTATCGATACTGATTTTGACGAATGTGTAGAAATTGACCGTGTCCCTGGTGATTCGCACCTGTCCCGCGCTGGTGAATGGATTGTCGCCGCGGAAGACGAATTCGTTATCGGCACCGCCTGGAATGGCGTCGATGGCCGACAGGTCAATGCGATCCGTGGCATTCGCATTGAAGTCGGTGATGATGTCGATCATGCCGCCACGCGATTCCACGACGTTAAGGTAGATGAACGCATCATCGCCCGCGCCGCCGGTCAACTCGTCGAGGCCAGCGCCTCCGGTGATTTTGTCATTGCCGTAGTTGCCGTCAATCTCGTCGTTGCCCGCTCCCCCAAGGCAGGTGTCGCCCTTATCGCTCGAGGCATCGGATGAAAGTCCGCCGCCAGCAATGCGGTCACGTCCGGCGTTGCCCGAAAGCACATCGGCTCCGGCACCGCCGCGAATGTCGTCGTCGCCATTGCCGCCCGAGATTGTGTCAGCCGAATCTCCGGCGGACGTGTTGAAGGCCTCGCCGAAAAGACTGTCATTGCCATCGCCGCCGTCGATCACGTCCCTGCCTGCACCGCCATAAACCTGGTCGCCGCCGCTGCCGCCCCAGATCAGGTCATTGCCCTCGTCGCCATAGATGTAATCGGTATCGGCCTGACCGTGCAGTTCGTCGCGTTCGGTGCCGCCATGGATTTCATCGAACCCGCCGCCGCCGAAGATCGTATCGATGCCGGCGCCGCCGTATAGCTTGTCGCTCGATCCGGCGGTCTCCCAGTCGGGATTTCCATCATAGGGTGACGTAATACCGGACGCCGACAGGTCTGGTGCCGTATCGCCGTAGATCAGATCGTTGCCTGCGCCGCCAAAGATCACATCTCCTTCCGTATCGGAGCCGATGGCGAGATACAGATCGCCGGCCATGATATCGTCCCCGCCGAAGCCCTCCAACGCGAAGAGTCCGGAATTGCCGTAATTATCGACGCCATTGCCGCCCAGATCGCGGGCGTCGCCGATTACGAAATCATTGCCTGCCGTTCCCTTGATCGGTCCGCCAACGTCCGCCATGTCCATCTCCCGCCGGTACAAGGGCTGAGATTATGTGCAGTACCGTGGCTTTGTCGAGCCCGGAATGCAGCCCGGAAACCATGGCTTTATCGCCAACGCCAAGGCTGCTAGAAGCGCGCCGAACCTCTTCAACCGGATTTCCCATGGACGACAAGCCGCCGAAGACCGACCGCTACCGCGACACCGTGTTCCTGCCCAGGACCGCCTTCGGCATGAAGGCCGGCCTGCCGCAGAAAGAGCCGGAGCTCTTGAAGCGCTGGGCCGACATGGACCTCTACAAGCGCCTGCGCGAGAAAGCCAAGGGCAAGCCCAAATATGTGCTGCATGACGGGCCGCCTTACGCCAACGGCCAGCTGCACATCGGTCACGCGCTGAACAAGATCCTCAAGGACATCGTGACGCGCTCGCGCCAGATGCAGGGATTCGATTCCAATTATGTGCCGGGCTGGGACTGCCATGGGCTGCCGATCGAATGGAAGATCGAGGAACAATACCGCGAGAAGGGCAAGAACAAGGACGAAGTGCCGATCAACGATTTCCGCAAAGAATGCCGCACCTTCGCCGCCCACTGGATCGATGTGCAGCGCGAGGAATTCAAGCGGCTGGGCGTGACCGGAGATTGGGACAACCCCTACCTCACCATGAACTTCCGCGCCGAAGCGCTGATCGCCAAGGAATTGCTGAAGTTTGCCAAGAGCGGCCAGCTCTATCGCGGCTCGAAACCGGTGATGTGGAGCGTGGTGGAGAAGACAGCGCTCGCCGAAGCCGAGATCGAGTATCAGGATTACACCAGCGATGCGATCTATGTGAAGTTTCCGATTGTTCCCACACTGATTGACACAAGAGTATCGGCAACCGGCAAGGTAAATACGATTCCGGAAGGCAGTGCTGCATACTTAAATGGAGCGTTTGTTGTTGTTTGGACGACCACACCTTGGACCATCCCCGGCAACCGCGCCATCAGTTATTCTTCGAAAGTCAAATATGGTCTCTATGAAGTAACGAAGACGGATACTAACTTGGCAAGAGTCGGCGATAAATACGTTGTGGCTGACAAGCTCGCAGAAGAGGTTCGCAAGGCAGCCAAGGTTGAATTGTTTAGACTCCTTGATGTAGATCCGTCGGCAATTGCATGCGAACATCCACTATTCGACAATACCAGTGATTTCCCAGTTTACGACTTCCCCGTTCCTCTTCTCGATGGCGATCACGTGACCGACGACACCGGCACCGGCTTCGTCCACACGGCACCCGGCCATGGTGCCGACGACTACAATATCTGGATGGAGAAGGTCGGCGGTCCCATCCCCTTCACCGTCAATGCCGATGGCTATTTCACCAAGGAGGCGCCCGGTTTCGAGGGCAGGCGGGTCATCACCGACAAGGGCGAGAAGGGCGATGCCAACGAAGCTGTTATCGAGGCATTGAAGCAAGCGAAAATGCTGATTGCCCGTGGCCGCCTGAAGCACCAGTATCCGCATTCCTGGCGCTCGAAGAAGCCGATCATCTTCCGCAACACGCCGCAATGGTTCATCTCGATGTCGAGCCATGGACTGCGCGATATCGCGTTGGAAGCCATCGACGAGACGAAGTTTTATCCCCCTGCCGGACAGAATCGCCTGCGCGCCATGATCGCCGACCGGCCCGACTGGGTGATCTCGCGGCAGCGCGCCTGGGGTGTGCCGATTGCCGTTTTCGTCAACAAGGAGACCGGCGAAATTCTCAATGATAACAATGTGAACCAGCGCATTGTGGATTCCTTCTCTGAGGAGGGCGCCGATGCTTGGTTCGCCGATGGCGCGGCGCAGCGGTTCCTCGGGAGCGATTACAACTCGCAACAGTGGGAACAGGTGCGCGACATTCTCGATGTGTGGTTCGACTCCGGTTCGACGCATGCCTTCGTGCTCGAACAGCGCCCTGACTTGAAATGGCCCGCCGATATTTATCTCGAAGGCTCCGACCAGCATCGCGGCTGGTTTCATTCCTCGCTTCTGGAAGCCTGCGGCACGCGTGGCCGCGCACCTTATGATGCGGTGCTGACGCATGGCTTCGTTGTCGCCGAGGACGGCCGCAAGATGTCGAAGTCGCTTGGCAACATCGTGACGCCGCAAGAGGTGATCAAGCAATCGGGCGCCGACATCCTGCGCCTCTGGGTGGCGTCTGCCGATTACGCCGAAGACTTGCGCCTCGGGCCGGAGATTCTGAAAACCAACATCGAGTCCTATCGCAAACTGCGCAACACCATGCGCTATATCCTCGGTGCCGTGGAGGGTCTGCACGATTGGGAATTCGTGCAGGCCAAGGACATGCCGGAGCTTGACCGCTACATCCTGCACCGCCTGCATGAACTCGAGGGCCAGGTGCGCGCCGCTTACGAGGTGTTCGACTACAAGCGCCTCTTCGCGCTGTTGTCGAATTTCATGACGGTCGATCTCTCGGCCTTCTATTTCGATATCCGCAAGGACTCGCTCTATTGCGACGCCTGGTCGGCATTGCGCCGAAGGTCCTGCCGCACGGTGCTGGACCAATTGTTTCACTGCCTCACCACCTGGTGGGCGCCGGTGCTGGCCTTCACCATGGAAGAAGTCTGGTTGACGCGCTTCCCCGGCGAAGGCTCCTCCGTGCACCTGATGCAATTTGCCCGCTGCCCGGACGAATGGGCGGCGCCAGAACTCGCCGCCAAATGGGACAGGGTGCGCGGCGTGCGCTCGGTCGTCACCGGGGCGCTTGAGATCGAACGGCAGGTGAAGAAGACCATCGGCTCGGCGCTGGAAGCGGCACCCGGCGTCTATGTCTCGGACCCCGATCTGCTGGCGGCGCTGGCTGGCGTCGACCTCGCGGAAATCGCGATCACCTCAGGCGCCGAACTGATCGAGGGCGACGGCCCAGCCGGCGCCTTCCGCCTCGACAGCGTGAAGGGCGTGGCCGTGGTGTTCAAGCCTGCCCAGGGTCAAAAATGCGCGCGGTCTTGGAAGATTTCGAAAGACGTCGGCAGCGACAAGGACTTCCCCGACATCACGCCGCGTGACGCCGAAGCCGTGCGCGAATGGCAGCATCGCTTCGGCAAGACGGTGTGATGGGCCTCAAGCTCTGGAGTCCGCTGGCACCGCTCATTCTGGCATTGGCGGCGCTGGTTTTCGGCATCGATCAGACGCACAAGTGGTGGATGATCCATGTCTATGATATTGAAACGAAATCTCCCGTAACACTGACCCCATTCCTGGAGCTTGTGATGGTCTGGAACCGCGGCGTGTCGTATGGCCTTTTCGCCACCCACGCCCAAGGCTTGCTGATCGCCATGAGCCTGGTCATCACCGCGCTGCTGTGGGTCTGGGCTTGCCGCATGGAGCGGGCCCTCGGAGCGGCGGCCCTGGCCCTGGTGATCGGCGGCGCCCTGGCCAATGCGCTGGACCGCGCGGCGCGTGGTGCCGTTGCCGACTTCTTCCATTTTCATTACGGCAATTTCAGCTGGTACGTGTTTAACCTGGCCGACCTGGCCATCGTTGCCGGTGTGGCGCTGTTGTTGTATGAGTCGCTCAATGATGGCGGGCGCCAGAACCGCCGTGGAAAAGCCGGAATTCAGGACCATTAGCCAGTGCCGGAATGATAGAGGATTGCATATGAAGTCGACCGGGTCCGCAGCCGTTCTGGGTGGGTTGGCCCTGCTGCTTGCCGGCTGCGGCGATAGCATGCGCGGCTATCTGGAGCGCGATACGCCAACCGAGACCGCTGCCGTTCGCCAGGACCTGACCATGCCGCCGGACCTGCGTTTGCCGCCGCCCGGCTCGGCGCCTGCGGAGCCAGTGGCTCCGGCTCCCGCAAACTATGATACGAGCCTTGAGGCAACTGCGCCTGCCCCCGTGGCACCTGTGGCTTCCATGCCATCATCGCCGCAGGACAAATATGCCAAGGCCGGAATTTCGCTCACCAGGGCTGACGGCACCAAGAAATCCGATGCCGAACTCGATGCCGAACTGCGCGCCTATTATCTTGCCAAGAAGCGCCAGCAGAATCCCAACTACGGCACCGTCTTCAACATGGGTAACATCTTCAAGGACGAGTGACCGCCGTCCTTATTCCTCACGCGACCCCAAACATCTCAGCAAGGAGCTTCATGGCCTCCCGCATTCGCGTCCTCTTCTTGGCTGTGTTGATGCTCGTTGGCGCGCAGCCGGCATTGGCGCTGGAAATCGATTTCACCTCTTTCGCGCTGAAGAACGGCATGCAGGTGGTGGTGATCCCCGATCGCCGCGCGCCCGTCGTCACTCACATGGTGTGGTACAAAGTTGGTGCCGCCGACGAGCCGCAGGGCAAGGCCGGCATCGCGCATTTCCTCGAGCATCTGATGTTCAAGGGAACCACCAAACATCCGGTCGGTGAGTTCAGCCAATTGGTGCGTGCCAACGGCGGCGAGGAGAATGCTTTCACCACGCAGGACTACACGGCTTACTTCCAGCGCATCGCCAAGGACAGGTTGGCGCTGGTAATGGAACTCGAAGCCGACACATGCAGAACCTGGTGCTGACCGACGAAAACGTTCTGCCCGAACTGAAGGTGGTGCAGGAAGAGCGCCGCGAGCGCATCGAGAACGATCCTTCCGGCCTGCTCTCCGAACAACTCGATGCCGCACTCTAC
>JANPCS010000173.1:0-5369 GCA_031431065.1 Hyphomicrobiales bacterium
GCTGGTTCGGGCTTGAGCCGCAGGTGTGGATCTCGATGCCCTACTGGAACAACTACTTCCTGATGATCATCCTCGGATGGATCCAGACCGGCTTCGCCACCGTCATCCTCGGTGCCGCGTTGCGCGGCGTTCCCGAAGACACGCTCGAAGCCGCCACCATTGATGGTGCCGGCCCCTTCAAGATTTTCTGGCGCATCATGGTGCCGCAGATCATGCCGACCATCGTTGTGGTGTGGACCACCATCACCGTGCTGGTGCTGAAAGTCTTCGACATCGTGCTGACCATGACCAACGGGCAGTGGGACAGCCAGGTGCTCGCCAACCTGATGTATAGCTGGATGTTCACCGGCGGCGGCGACTTCGGGCGGGGTGCTGCCATCGCCATCGTCATCATGCTCGCCGTCATGCCGATCATGATCTGGAACATCCGCCAGGCCAATGCCGAAAACAAGGGAGGCCACTGACATGCTCGACCGCATCAAGCTCGAACCCTCGCGTTTCGCGCTCCACTTCGCGGTGCTGATCATCGTCGCGCTGTGGACCTTCCCGACCGCCGGCATCCTCATCTCCTCGCTGCGCGACAAGAACCAGATCGCCGTCTCGGGCTGGTGGACAGCGCTCTCCACCTCCGTGCAGAACGGCCAGGCCCGCATGAAGGGTAAGGCCGATCAGGTGGAAAAGGACAGCGCCTTCATCATCTCCGGCAACCTCTTCGAGGGTGCCGAGACCCATCCGGTCATCTCGGCCTGGGGCACCAACGTCAACAAGCCCGATGCCCACCCGGTGGGCATCGCCGCCGATATCGGCGATGGCGTCATGCTCACCGTCAATGCCGACGGCTCTTATGTCATGACCGCGCCTAAGGCCTTCGAGGAAGAGCGTGGCCGCCGCATTGCCTATGTCTCATCCGTGCCGCCGCGCTTCACCACCGAAAACTACGAGACCGTCCTGTTCTCGGAAGGCATCGGCCGCTCCTTCGTCAACTCGCTGACCGTGACGATCCCCGCCACCATCATCCCGAACCTCATCGCCGCCTTTGCCGCCTATGCACTGGCTTGGATGAAACTTCCCGGGCGTGGCTTCATCATCGCCGTCATCGTCGGCCTGCTCGTCGTGCCGCTGCAGATGTCGCTGATCCCGCTTCTGAAGCTCTATAACTCGACGGGCTTCCTTTCGAAAACCTATCTCGGCATCTGGCTGGCGCATACCGGCTTCGGCCTGCCCTTCGCCATCTACCTGCTGCGCAGTTACATCGCCGGCTTGCCCAAGGATCTGATCGAGTCGGCGCAAGTCGATGGCGCCAACGACTTCAAAATCTTCCGCCGCATCATCCTGCCCTTGTCGTTCCCGGCATTGGCGTCCTTTGCCATCTTCCAGTTTCTCTGGGTGTGGAACGACCTGCTCGTCGCCATGGTGTTCCTCGGCAGCGAGGAAGACAAGAAGGTGCTGACCTTCCAGCTCAACTCGCTTCTGGGCTCGCGCGGCGGCAACTGGGAAATCCTGACGGCCTCGGCCTTCATCACCATCATCGTGCCGCTCGTCGTGTTCTTCTCGCTGCAACGTTACTTTGTCCGTGGCCTGCTTGCAGGCTCCGTGAAGGGAGGCTGAAACCATGGCTGACATCAAGCTCACCAATCTCAATAAGTCCTACGGCGCCGTTCAGATTCTGAAAGACGTGAATCTCGACATCAAGTCGGGCGAGTTCATGGTCTTCGTCGGCCCTTCGGGTTGCGGCAAGTCCACGCTGCTGCGCTCGATCTGCGGCCTTGAGGCCATCACCTCGGGCACCCTTGAGATCGACCACGCGGTGGTGAACGAAGTGCCGCCCTCGAAGCGCGGCATCGCCATGGTGTTCCAGTCCTACGCGCTCTACCCGCATATGAGCGTCTATGAGAACATTGGCTTCGCGCTGGAAAACCAGGGCCTCGACCGCGCCACCATCAAGGAGAAGGTCGGCAAGGTGGCGGACATGCTGCAGCTGACGCCCTACCTGACGCGCCTGCCCAAGGCCCTGTCGGGTGGCCAGCGCCAGCGCGTCGCCATCGGCCGCGCCATCGTTCGCGGTGCCAAGGTGTTCCTCTTCGACGAGCCCCTGTCGAACCTCGATGCGGCGCTGCGCGTGCAGACTCGCATGGAAATCGCCAAGCTCAAGCGCTCGATGCCCAACACCACGATGATCTATGTGACGCATGACCAGGTCGAGGCCATGACCTTGGCCGACCGCATCGTCGTGCTGCAGGCAGGCCGGGTCGAGCAGGTGGGATCGCCGATGCAACTCTACGACACGCCCGCCAACACCTTCGTGGCAGGATTCATCGGCAGCCCCAAGATGAACCTGATCACCGGGGCACCGGCCGCCGCCCACAAGGCGCATACCTTGGGTGTGAGACCGGAGCACTTCAGCATCTCAGGCACCACGGGCGAAATCGCCGGCACGGTTGAGTATGTCGAAGTGCTGGGCAGCGACTCCTTCCTCTATGTGAACACGCCGCATGGCCTGCTGACGGTCCGCGAGGAAGGCAAGACCGGATTCAGGCCGGGCGACAAGGCCTTTGTGTCCCCGGTCGCCGCCCAGACCCACCGCTTCGGCGAGGATGGCCAGCGGCTGAATTGAAACTGAGCGCGGGAGCCCTTCGAGGCCCGGCATTGCCGGGCGCCTCAGGGTGAAGGACTAAGAGCAATCCTCATGCTGAGGTGCCCTGGCGGGGTCTCCCACTTTCCTCATGCTGAGGTGGCCTGCGCCAGCGGGGCCTCGAAGCATCCCCGGCATTCGATTTCGCACCCTTTCACTCGCCCGCCGATCCGGTCTATGAGGAGTCCTCAACGCAAGGTCTCCACATGAATTTCGCATCCGACAATGTCTATGGTGTCCACCCAAAAATTCTAAATGCCCTGGGCGAAGCCAACGCCGCGACAGCATCTTCCTATGGAGGCGATGATCTCACAAAAGCATCGGAAGAGAAACTCGCCGAAGTGTTCGGCTGCGATCTCAAGGCCTTTCTCGTTACCACTGGCACGGCGGCCAATGGCCTGGCGCTCTCGGCCATCACGCCCGGCTATGGCGCCATCATCTGCCATGCCGAAGCCCACATCAGCTGCGATGAATGCAACTCACCCGAACATTTCACCGGCGGCGCCAAGATCATCGGCTTGCATGCGCCGGGCGGCAAGCTCGTGCCGGCCATGGTGGAAAAAACCCTGAAGAGTTTCATCCGCGGCGAACATGACCCGAAACCGCGCGGCGTATCGCTCACCAACGCCACCGAACTCGGCACCGTCTATTCGCCAGCTGACGTGCAGGCAATGTCGGACCTGATCCGCCCGCGTGGGCTGAAGCTGCATATCGATGGCGCGCGCTTCGCCAACGCCGTTGCGGGCCTTGGCGTAACACCTGCCGAACTCACCTGGAAATCCGGCGTCGATATCATGTCCTTCGGCGCCACCAAGAACGGCGCCATGATGCTCGAGGCCGTGGTGATCTTCGATCTCGCTCTGGCCGAGGACTTCGCCTACCGCCGCATGCGCTCGGGCCAGCTGATTTCCAAAAGCCGCTATCTCGGCGCCCAGATGCTCGCCTATCTCGATAATGATCTGTGGCTGCAGAATGCCCGCCACGCCAATGGCCTGGCGCAGCGTCTGGCGAGCGGATTGGAAGCTGCCCCGGGCGTGCGCATTCCCATGCCGGCACAGACCAACATCGTCTTTGCCGTCATGCAGCGTTCACTGCATGACAAATTGAAAGCGGCCGGGGCATTATTTCACCAGCGCTATCCGGCAGAACTTGCGCAAGCACTTGCGCCGGACGAGGTTGTGATCCGCCTTGTCACGTCCTTTGCGACGCCGGGCGCGGATGTCGAGAGATTGATCAACTTGGCTCAGTCGCGCTAGGCTGGGCATCATACAAAACTCTGACCGGCAGGACTGGAACAGACCATGAAACCAAGCGACATACGTGCAGCTGTCGAGTTAGCCGACAAGCGCATCCGGCCTCATGTCTTCGAGACTCCGCTCAGGCGATCCGACTATTTATCTCGCCTCACTGGCGCAAACGTTCTGTGCAAACTTGAAAATGTCCAGCTAACTGGGTCGTTCAAGGCGCGCGGCGCGGTAAACAAGCTGACCTTGCTGCCAGCCGCCGAGCGCGAGCGCGGCATTGTAACGGCATCTTCCGGAAACCATGGCGCCGCAGTTGCCGCCGCCCTGTCGCGGCTAGGTGGGCGCGGCATCGTCTTCGTGCCGAAGACTGTTCCCCGCGTGAAGCTTGAAGCGATCCGCAGCTACGGCCTTGACGTCAGGCTCGACAGCGAAGATTCGGGCGAATGCGAAGTCAAGGCGCAGGCCTTCGCTGCCGCTCACGGGCAGACGTACGTCTCTCCCTATGACGATCCGGATGTCATCGCCGGTCAAGGAACCATCGCCGCCGAGCTTCTGCGTCAGACCGATCACGTCGATCAGGTCTTTGTTTCGGTCGGCGGTGGCGGGCTGATTTCAGGCGTGGCCGGTTATCTCAAGGCGCGGCAACCCGATGTCATCATCTACGGCGTTTCGCCCGGAAATGACTGTTCCATGTACCTGTCGGTGAAAGCGGGCCGGGCCGTTACCCAACATGATGTCCGCCCTACCATTTCAGATGGCACCGCCGGCACTCTGCAGCCTGGCGCAATCACGCTGCCGTTGTGTTCGGCGCTTGTCGATGACTGGCCGCTGGTGTCGGAAGATGAAATCATCAACGCCATGCGGTTATTCATCGAATACGACAACCAACTCATCGAAGGCGCGGCAGGCGTTGCCATCGCGGGATTTGTGCAACAATCTGCTGCCGAGCCGGAAAGGTTCCGCGGCAAGACGGTCGCGATTATCATTTGCGGCGCCCGCATCGATGCCGACAAACTTCGAAAGGTTCTATGGCCCTGATGCGGGAAGGGCGTCCGTTACCCGACGTCTTTCAATCATTTAACCGATGCGGCGTTTTAGGCTGCCTTCCTGGACTTGATCACGCCGCCCTGACCCGCCGCACACAACCCGGCAAATGTCCGGCTTTCAGTGGACATTATTCGGCAGGAGTCTGGCGTTCAGTTGGCTCTTACGACCCTGCCTAACCGCCTTGCGCGTCGAAACGGCGGATCAGGGCGAGACACCAATGATAGGTGTCTTTGTCTTCGTGGTGGAAGGCATAGTAGAAGGCAAGCCAGGCTGCGTATAACCCGATCCGTTCCATGGCGTCGCGACCATGGCGGGCGGCGATCGACGGCATCAGATAGGCATGATCATCGGTTGCATGCGGATTGTTCAGCGCCAGCAAATGCGCCGCGCCTGCCAGATCCATCACATGATCGCCAATGCGGGTCGTGAAGCTGAAGTCGATCAGT
>JANPCS010000174.1:0-1886 GCA_031431065.1 Hyphomicrobiales bacterium
TCCCCAGCATCGGCAGGCCGAAATACACCAGGAACAATTGCAACAGCAGTGGCGTCGACTGGAACAGCTCGGCATAGAGCGCCGCAATGGTCCTGAGCCATCGCCGCTTGCCGATGCGCATCAGCAGCAGGATGAGGCCGAAGACGGCGCCGCCGCTGAAGGCAATGGCCGACAGCAGGATTGTCCAGCGCGCCGCCAGCAACAGGTTCCGCGCGATGTCCCACAAGGTGAAATCGGTCATCGCTGCCGGCCGGTGAGCAGCCGCTGGCCAGCCAGCACCAGGCCGCGCCGCATGGCGACCGCGAGGCCAAGGTAAACCAGCGTGATGACAAAGTAAGTCTCGAAGCTGCGGAAATTGCGCGACTGGATGAAGTCCGCCACATGCGTCAGATCGACCACCGCGATCTGCGAGACGACAGCCGATTCCAGCATGGTGATGGTGATTTGCCCGATCAGCGCCGGATAGACATTGGCCACCGCCTGCGGCAGCACGATCAACCCGAAAATCGCCATGGGGCGCAGACCCAGTCCGCGGCCCGCCTCCGATTGCCCGGCCGGCACCGCCTCGAGTCCGGCCCGCAGGATTTCGATGGCATAGGCCGTCAGATTGATGGTCATGGCGATGGCCGCCGCCTGCAGAGCGCTGAAACGCAAGCCCAGACTCGGCAGGCCAAAGAAGATGAAGAACATCTGCACGATGAACGGCGTGTTGCGGATCAGTTCCACATAGGCGGAAATTCCGCGCCTGAGCCAGCGGTGCTTGCTGCGGGCACCGCTGGCCCCGGCAATGCCGAACGCAATCCCCAGCAACGAAGCAACGGCGGTCAAACCCAGCGTGACCGCCGTTCCTTCGATAAACAAGCCGGAATATTGGGCCAGCGCTCCAAAGTCGAGCTCATAGCCCATGGCCGGATTAAAGTTCCTTCGGCAGCGGGATGAACAACCACTTCTTCGAAATGGCGTCCAGCGTTCCGTCCTTCTTCATGGTGGCCAATGCCTCATCGAGCTTGGCCAGCAAGCGGTCCTCGCCCTTGTTGATGGCCATGGCCGAGGGTGAATTCAGCAGCTGGAATTTCGATTCCGGCTCGCTCGCCGGCTGCTTCGCCAGAACCGCGGCGCCAACGTCGTTGCCCACCACCATCAACTGCACCTGACCCGAGAGAAAGGCCGAGATCACGCCATTGTAGTCGTTGAAGCGCTGGATGTCGGCATCCTTGGGCGCCACTTCGGTGACCGACGTATCTTCCAGCGTGCCACGATTAACCGCGATCGACTTGCCCGCCAAGTCAGCCGGCCCCTTGATCATCAGCGCCTTTGGTCCGACGACGTCAATCGAATAGGGCGCATAAGGCGCCGTGAAAGCGACAACCTTCTTGCGTTCATCGCTGACGCCGACGCTGACCAGCAGGTTCAGCTTATGCTCAGTAAGTGCCGGAATGCGATTTTGCCCGGTGATGCCGACGGTCTCGGCAGTCACTCCCAAAGCCTTCGCAAGGGCATTGATGACATCGATGTCATAGCCCTGCGATTTCATGTCGGTTCCAGCCGATGAGAACGGCGGAAAATCCTCGAAAATGCCGACCTTGATGACCCCGGCCTTGACGATGTCGTCAAGTTCGTCAGACTGGGCAACGCCGGCCGCGCCAACTTGCAGCGACAGCGCCAGCAGCGATGACAGGACGATTCGGCGGGTTGTTAAATGACGCATGAGTTCCTCCGGGTTGTGTTTTTGAACTGATTGGTCCGCCGCCAGAGAGATTCCCGAAAACAGACCCTCCTGAAAAGGCAAGAGGACGGACGGCGCTATCTGTTCTTAGCCTTCGGCCAACAAATGTCAATTTTGGAACTTTTCCTGCCTGGCCGCGTTGTACCTCTACGCATGTGAA
>JANPCS010000175.1:0-13192 GCA_031431065.1 Hyphomicrobiales bacterium
GTCGATCTTGAGGGCCTGCGGCTCGAAGGCCACGCCGCCGATCAGTAGCGCGACATTGAGGTTGTGTTTCGATCCCAGCGTCTCGAAGGCCTCGCGCACCTGGTCCGCCAATTCGCGGGTCGGCTCGAGAATAAGCGTACGCGGCATGCGGGCCCGGGCCCGGCCCTTTTCGAGCAATGACAGCATGGGCAGCACGAAGGCGGCGGTCTTGCCCGATCCGGTCTGGGCGAGACCCATGACATCGCGCCGCAGGAGTGCCGGCGGAATGGCTTCCGCCTGGATGGGGGTGGGGATGGTATATCCAGCCGACGTAATGGCTTCGAGGGTCTTGGCGCTCAGTCCGAGCTCGGAAAACATCATGGGGTTCAAGAAAAACCGTTCTGGCGATGGGGATCATGAAAGCACTGGGGGCGAGTTCGCCAATGGGCCCCGAGGCGTCTGTGAGGCGTCTGTTGCGCTGCAAATAGGGAGTTGGAGAGCGAAAGTCAATTCGCCATCGGCCCAGGGGTTAAGAGAGCGTCAGCGGCGGCTTCGGGGTACATTGACAGCGGTTGCCGCGAGCGCTCATAGTCGCTGGTGGGGGCTGGCTGCCGGAAACAGCCGATCAGGTTTTGCAGCGCATTGAAACTGCCAGGAGACCACCATGCCCCAACCGGTCAAAGTGATTGCCGATTTCGAGTTGATCAATCTGGAGAACCCGGAGGGCGAGCCCTGGCTATCGGCGGCGCCCGATGGGCGGTTTTCGCTACTGTTTTTCGAGTCGGTGTCAGGCGCGATCGACCTTGAGGAGCGCATCTACACCGCATCGGGTGTCGAGCAGACGGCCCTTGGCACCACCTTCTCCGCCACCACCAATGAGCATCAGGTGGCCAGTTCCTATCTGCCGGACGGGCGCCGCGTCTATGTCTGGACCGAGGAGCCGATGGCCGGCGGCGGCAATCTTGAGGATATCTTTTGCGAGATCCGCTATGGCAACAATATCGCCGATGGGGCGCGTTTTCTGGTGGCGGGCGGTGCCGGGCGCCAGCATGACCCGGTGGTGGCCGCCAACAGCAATGGTTTTGTGGTCGCCCTCGCCGATGCCTCGGTGGCCGGCGGCCAGCTCATCCTGAAATTTTATAACATCGCCGGAACGCTGATCAACACGGTTTTGGCGCCGAACGCGCCGCAGACCGTCGCCACGGGATCGGCCGACCAGTTCCGCGATGTCGAAATCACCGCTCTCGCCAACGGCAACTACGTGGTCGTCTGGGACAGCCAGTTCAACGCCGATGTTTTCGCCCGCGTGTATTCGAGCGGCGGCGTGGCCCAGAGCGGCGTCATCGATGTCCAGACCGGCGCGCCGGGCGCCGGCTTTCCCGATGTCACGGCGCTGGCCGACGGGCGCTTTCTCGTCACCTATGCGGAATTTGTCGCCGGCCTGGTACGGGGCCGCATCTTCAATCCCGACGGAACGCCCGATGGCGTCAGATTCGCCATTGGCTCAGGTTTTGCAAATACGACCGACAACCAGGCGCAGACCGCGGCCCTCCATGACGGCCGCTTCGTCACCGTGTGGAAGACCGCGGCAGGCGAGATCGCCGGCCAGGTGATGTTCGCCGATGGCACGCCGGACGGCGCCGTCTTCACCGTCAACACCGTGACGGCGGGCGACCAGTCGCGGCCGACCATCGCGACACTCGCCGACGGGCGCTTTGTGGTGTCGTGGGAAAGCGGCGCCGGTGCCAGCCCCGAGACCATCATCACCGCCATTTTCGATCCGCGCGAGGAAGGGCTGGTGACCTCGGCCTCAAGCTTCAACGACGATTGGTTCGGCACGGCTTTCGACGATCAGATCTCTGGTGGTACGGGCAACGACCAGCTGCGCGGCGGCAAGGGCCGCGATACGCTGCGCGGCGAGACCGGCATTGACACGCTCACCGGCGATAACGGCGGCGATTCATTGTTTGGCGGCAATGACAGCGATGTTCTGACTGGCGGCAATGGCAACGACAGCCTGTTTGGCCAGTTGGGCAACGATACGCTGAGCGGCGAAGCCGGTGACGATACCCTTGCAGGCGGCGCCGGACTGGATGTTTTATCGGGCGGCAGCGACAATGATACGCTCAATGGCGGCACGGGTGACGACGAGCTTGCCGGTGGAACAGGGATCGATACACTGCGCGGCGGTGTCGGCGCAGACGAACTCAGGGGCGGGGCCGGCAACGATACGTTGACCGGCGGGGGCCAGGCTGACAGCTTTGTTTTCGACACGCCGAGTGACGGCAATGACCTCATATCGGATTGGACCGCGGTTGAGGGAGATAAGCTGCAGATCAGTGCCGCTGCATTCGGTGGCGGATTGGTGGCGGGCGCTCTTGCCGCCAATCGCCTGGTGGTGGCCAACAACCCGGCTGCCAACCAGGCCTTTGGCCAGTTTCTGTACAACACCGCCAGCGGCCAGCTGAAATGGGATGCCGATGGCACGGGGGCCGGTGCGGCCGTCAACATTGCAAAGCTGTTCGATGGCGGTGTGGCCGTGTCGGCGCTCAGCGTGTCCGGCTTCGATATCCTGGCTTAGGTCCGTAGCCGGCCAGCGGCCAACCTTGCGACAGCTGCGTTCTGACTGGTTAACAAGCAATTGACGTGGAGGGAATTCTACTGCAATGTTGCGGTGAGGGCCGCTCGTCTTTGAGGATGCAGAGACATGTCCAAGATCACCATGTTCAACGCCAACGACAGTGGCAGTTTTCAGCAGCACTTCATCCGCCTTTTGTCACGGGCCTGGAATGAACTGACCGGCATCGCGGCGACCGATACGGAGATTGTCCTGACGCTCGAGGGATCGGACGATGTGCTGACGATCACCGGCAGCGGTTTCATCGTCGATGGCGATGGTAGGCTGTTCGGCGGCACCGTGACCGGGGTCAGGATGGTCGATGGCGGCAAGCCGTATTTCGGCATTCGCGATATCGCAATCGCCGTCAGCGATTTCGCGGCCGTCTTCGATGATGGCAACAAGCAGGACATTGCCGACCTGTTCGGGCCGATGACGATTTTCGGCAGTTTGGGTGGCGACAGCGACAGTGGCGACGATATTCTTTTCGGCAGCAGCGGCGACGACGTGATGCATGCAAAGAGCGGCAGCGACGTGCTGACCGGCAATGACGGCGCCGACCTGCTCGACGGCGGCGATAATCTCGATGCCGCCGGTTACATGTATGGCGGCGGCGTCACCGCCAGCCTGTTCGATCCCTCGCGCAACACCGGCGATGCCCAAGGCGACCGCTACCGCGATATCGAAGGCCTGCTTGGTTCCGAATTCAAGGACGACCTGCAGGGCGATCAGCGCAGGAACGTCATCGCCGGCATCGGCGGCAATGACATCATCTCGGGCCTGGGCGGTCACGATCTCCTGGGCGGCGGCAAGGGCGCCGACATCCTGATTGGCGGCGCATCCGCCGACATGCTGTTTGGCGAAGGCGGCAGGGACATCTTTGTTTACACAGCACTTGCCGACTCGGGCGTGGACAGGCGGGGGCGCGACGAGATTGCTGACTTCAATGGCCAGGGCATGGACCGGATCGATCTGCGCAAGCTCGATGCCGTGGCAGGTGGCAGTGACGACGGCTTCGCGTTCATTGGCGGCGAAGAGTTCACCGCCCTGGGTCAGGTGCGGGTGAGCCTCAAGGGCGGCGATACGCTGATCGAACTCAACATCGCGGGCAACAAGGCCGCCGATATGGCCATCCTGCTGAAAGACATTCGCCCGGCCGAGATCGGCGAGGCCGACTTTATTCTGTGAGGTTATGTGCCGGGGTTCGGCAATTGAGCACGGAGTTCAGTCATGCCTGAGATGAGCAAAGGCCAGCAACCATCCGACCGGCAGGAGTGGAACTGGACGAAAATCGAGCAGGCTGCTCTTACAGCCTTCGCCAGCTACGCTTTACCGCCTTCCCCGGGACTGGCGGCGACTCTCAAGCAGGCGGTGCGCTATGCCAGGATCGACAATGCGGCGAAGGAAATCGTCATCAGCCGCCGGGCCTTTATGTTCGGACTGGTTTCAGTGGGCCTGCTCGACACGCCATCGGCAGCGGCGGGCAATAGCGCCAACTGGCTGGCGGCCTGGCTCCAGCAACGGGTGAGCGGCCTTGCCGATAAAATCCGCAGCGGTTTGACCGGCACCGACGCTCTGCTGAACGCTTTTGCCCGGGGTTACGCCGTCAAGGCCTCAATTTCGATGAGCGGTGTCGGTGTTCTGGCCATGAGATACGCGGAACAAACCGTCTCAAGAAATCGGGCCGACCTCCGCCACTTCGCGGCGGCTCTGCTCACCGACAGCTCGAAAGCCAAGCATAACCTGTTGGAACTTGCAGGAACGAGTTTAGATCAAGATATCACCGCAATGCGGGCCGAACTTTATCGCGGAGTCTCGACGACACCGGAAGCGAAGGAGAACCTCGAACAGTGGCGCGCAATTCTTCTCAAAGGCTCGGTTCCGGAGAAGGAAAAGATTGACCCGGAGACCAGCGAAGTGCCGGGCTTCGATGCCGACCGGCCGCGCTTGCTGGGAGAAGACGGCGATCCGCTGGAGTTGCTTGCCGACGTCAAGGCTTTCTCCCAGTTGATCTGCCTCGCAGGGGCGACCCCGCCCTTGTCGATTGGCCTGTTCGGTGGCTGGGGCTCTGGCAAGTCGACTTTCATGCATCTGCTCGAGGCGGAGATCGACAACCTGACGGAAAAGACCCGCAACGCCAAGCCGCCAAGCGATGCGGCGGCACGTTCTGGGACGCATTTCGTCCGCAACATCGTGCAGGTGCGCTTCAACGCCTGGCATTTCGCCGATGCCAATCTGTGGGCCAGCCTGACGGCGGAATTCTTCGATCAACTGCGGGCTGGCGGCTATTCGCGCTCCGGCAAAGCCATTCACAAAAAGCTGGTCGAACGCGTCAACGCCCATGTGCACGCGCTGACCTCGGAGGCCGCCGCCGCCCGCCAGGCCTTGGCAGCGAGCGAAGAGCAACTGCGCAAGGCGCAGTACGAGCGCGACCTGGCCATTTCCAAGGCGAAAGAGCTTCCTGGCGCAGCGCTTCGCCAAACCATCGTTGACGCCGTCACCAAGTCCTTCGAGGCAAGCAAGCGGCTGCTGGCGGAAATCGGCCAGAAGACCGATGTCAATGATCCGAAGAAGGACATTGAGGACTTCCTGACCACCGCCAAGGCGGTGCAGGATTTCTCCGGTCAAGCCAGGTATCTGGTGAAATTCGTTGGCACCAGGGGTTGGCGCATCGGTTTGCTGCTCGCCGGATTTGCTGCCTTCGCGTTTGGCATCGCCATGTTCCCCATCGCCAGCTGGCTTGATCTGACGGCGTCCAGTCTTTTGGCGCTGGCGCCGTCAGGCCTGTTGGCGTTGCTTGGTGGCTTGGCCGCCATTGCCCGGGTAATTCTGCCCGGCATCAAGACAATTTCCGCATTGGCCAAAAACACCGCCGAATTCGCCACCGAACTTGACTCGGAAATTGAAAAGTCGATCAAGGACATCGCAGAAAAGGAAGAGATACTGAACCGCCAGGCCGCCGAGATCACGGCGCAACGTGCCGCGGCCGATCGGGCCGCCAAGGCGCTGGCCCGCTACGTTGATCCTGCGGCGCAGGCGGCCAATCCGCCTCGCCTGTTGCGCTTCCTGCTTGAGGACGATCCCGATACCAGGCTTCTCGAAAAGGAGATCGGACTGATCAGCCGGGTGCGGCGGCTGTTTCAGGCCGTCGATGAAATCGTCCGCGAGGAGAAGGACAGCCAGAGCGATGATGACGTGCCGGACCGCATTGTTATTTATATCGACGATCTCGACCGCTGCACGCCGCCGCAGGTCTATGCCGTGTTGCAGGCCATTCACCTGCTGCTGGCCTTCGAACTATTCGTAGTCGTGGTTGGCGTCGATGTGGCGTGGATCGAGGAGAGCTTGGCCCGCGAACTGCGCCCCGCGGTTCTCAATGGCATCGATTCCGGACAACGGATTGACGAGCGCAAGCTCGCCATCCGCTACATGGAGAAAATATTCCAGTTGCCCTTCTGGCTGCGACGCCTGACTCCCGCAGGGACGGACGGCGGTTCTTACGGCAGGTTCGTTCGTTCGCTGGTGGCGCGGAATATCGCCGCGCCGGAAGCCCGGAAGTCCGCGCAACGTGATAGCGGAGAACCTGCTAAACCGATTGAACCACAGGTCGATGCAATTGCCCCAAGCGCGGTTGAAGACCCATTCCCTCCGGATACCATTGAGACAGCCCTGGCCATGATCAGTCTCACCGATGCCGAAATCGGTTTTCTCACAAGCAGCGCCATCGGCGCCATTGCCGGCACCGAACCGCGCACCGTCAAACGCTTCATCAACATCTACCGGATCATCCGTGCACGGCTTAATCCCGTGGAGCGCCAGGCCTTCCTCGGCGAGACCGCCGAATTTCCGATTGCCATAATCCTGGCCGCTGTCGAGACCGGGCAGCCGCTCGAGGTCGCGGAAGCCTTTCACCGCCGGGTGCGAGCCCTGAAAACCGGCAAGCCGGTGGAGGCGATTGCCGGCATCCCCGGCGGCATCGCCAGCGCCTTCATCGCCGCCAGGAAATTGCGCAATGGCAAACCGGCAGGCGCCAAGGATTGCGCGCGCTGGGCCGAGACGATCAGGCGCTATTCGTTCAACCCCTATGACTGAGGCATTGGCCGGGCGGTCTTGAGACGGTGATCGAACCCGCATAGCTCAAGCGGGCCGCCCGCGAATCGCCGTGGGCGGCACGAATGGGGGAACTCACATGAAAAAATACAGCGCCGAGTTTTTCGGAACCTTCTGGCTGGTGTTCGGCGGCTGCGGCGCGGCCGTGCTGGCGGCGGGCTTTCCGGCACTCGGCATCGGATTTGCCGGCGTGTCGCTGGCCTTCGGCCTCACCGCTTTGACCATGGCCTATGCGGTGGGCGGCATCTCGGGCGGGCACTTCAATCCGGCCGTCACCGTGGGCTTGGCCACCGCCGGACGTTTCCAGTGGAGTGCCGTGCCGGGCTATGTGATCGCCCAGGTGGCGGGCGGTATCGGCGGCGCCCTGGTGCTCTATTTGATTGCCAGCGGCAAGGCGGATTTCTCCGTGTCCGGAGGATTTGCCTCGAACGGCTATGGCGAGCACTCGCCGGGCGGCTATTCGATGCTCTCGGCCTTGATCGCCGAAGTGGTGCTGACGGCGATGTTCCTGATCGTCATCCTGGGCGCCACTGGCAAGGGCGTTCCGGCAAGCTTCGCGCCGATCGCCATCGGCCTGGCGCTGACGCTGATCCATCTGATCTCGATCCCGGTCACCAACACGTCGGTCAACCCGGCACGCTCGACCGGCGTGGCGCTCTTCGCCGGCGGCTGGGCCATCCAGCAGCTCTGGCTCTTTTGGGTAGCGCCGATTGTGGGTGCCATCGTCGGCGCATTGATCCACAAGTCGCTGCTGGCCGACGACTGAACGCGAAAGAGACGGCTCTTGGCGGAGCCGCCCCAGTTTTGCGTTTTGGGAGGTTATCTGTTGTTCCGAGTCGGAATTTAGGTTGCACTATTACCTTACTTGTGCCAGCGTGAAAGTATTGATTGCTGATCAATTAGGTTGTGGAATTGAAACCGGAATCGAGATTCGAGAATGCATCACCAATCCGATTGAGTGAATCACTGACGCTAGCACAGAGCATCTCAAAATGGTTCCTGTAGCTGCCGTAGGTCTTTAGAGCGTCCCTTTGCAGTTGGATTGCGTCCTGACCGCTAGCGTGACCTTTCAATTTGTTCCGATGAAATCGAAGAGTTCTTAGAGGAGTGATCGCAGCTTTTGCCTCACCTTCCTCAAGTCCTGCAATGACCATGCAGTGCTCAAGTAAAGCCAATGACTGTGTGTTGGCGTCAAATTTTGCTGCGCCTGTCACTGTTACTCTTCTAAGCCAATCCGTTACGAAGCCCTCTATCACCCACTGATCAAGGTGAAGCAATTCATTTGCCCACTCGTCTTTGGAGTCGGTAGCCGGAAGGTGAATTTCCTTTTCTCTGCCACGCTGCTTCCACCAAGGTGACTTAGCCTCTTTCCATTTTCTCAGCCTTTCTTTCACCTCACCTAGAGGGGTTTCCTCCAAATAGAATTCACCCTCAATATCTGTTCTGAGCGCTCTCTTAGAAATCGAATCCCGCGGATACTCATTGAATGATTTCCAGTATAGCTGCTCTTCATATGGGAGGTAACTGAGATAGAGCAAGTATGTGTGAACTTGACCAGCTGCATTGATGTCAAAGGTCTTGAGATGCCAAGCACCACGACATTCGAGGGAGCGCTCCTTTAGCTTATACTTTTCGGTATTCGCCTTGTACTTAAGCAAGACTTCTGGGCGAAAAAACGCGGGTGAAATCTCGAATGGCAGATCGGACTCGGTAAAATAGTTTGCCAATGCCTTTGGATCGCAGGAAATCTCCACTGTTCTATTGTTCTTCCTATCGTGCGCGATGAAAGTCGCGTATTTCTTTGCTGATTCGTCTGATCGCCAAAAACGCTTTACAACAGACTCCTTCGTGTCGGTCGGATAGAAAATTTGAACTCCTCTGAGATAGCTACCACAGCCAGGTTGAACAGTGAGAGAGCCGATCAGATACTCTTGTGAAATTTCCTCAGTCTTTCGACCAGCCCCCCATCCATGAAAACTTCCTCTCCTAAACCTGGTCAGATCAAACATTCTCACAATTGCGCAGTCGCTGAGAACGGCATAATCAAAGAGAATCCGGCTATCGCAAAGTACCACAGTTCCGTCTGTGCCGTGTAGATCCTCAGTCAGCTTGTGAATTGATACGACATCCTCAATGTCTCCGTGTTTATCCAACCGGCAGTACGCATTTCGCTCTGGTAGAAAATGGAGGCCGAACAAGCGCACGAATTTTTGCAACAGTTCCGTGTAACTGGCGCCTTCGTCGCGCCCCTCGAAAGTGCGCAAATAGACGAGTTGTTCGCTATACTCATAAGCACTACCGCATGAAGCCATCGGCCCAACGATTTCGATCTTTGCCGGAGGACTACTGCTTTGCATGACGCCCCAGGTCGAGAATGCATTGCAACTCCAATCCAATAGGTACTTCTTGTTTTCGTCTGTAATTCCTGCTTTTGGGGTGATCACGGCTTGGAGAAGCACGTGATTAATGCTTGCATAGATCGCAACCTTCTCACTGCACCAACTGTTGGCGAGATAGTTAAGCGAGTCAGACTGTCCAATCCATTTTTCGAACGCCTCGGCGTCGTCATATGGACCTAGTGACAGTTCGACGAGCCTGTCCAAAAGAGCGATTTTCTTGCGCGGTGGTACTGCCATGACCAATAGTTAGCACTACTGAACGAGATTACCACGGGAAGCGTCCAATAATTTGAACCCGAAAAGGAACCATCTGACAGTCGCCGCCTGCCACATCACCTTAGCCCGCACCGCAAAAACAGCTGGACCATAGTTGTCGCACGGGTGACGAAACGGGGTGGAAAATCGGTGTGTTCCCTTGGTCGGTCTTTCTGGCGAAGGCCATGACCCCATGTTGGCTGCAAATCTGCAGAATCGCCTGTTGAGTGGGCACACTGGGTCCCGGCTTTCGCCGGGATGACGTCTGAAGGGAAAGATGACGGCCGAAGAGGAGATTGACGGCTGAAGAGGAGATTGACGGATGAAGTGGAGATTGACCCATCTCCACTCCTCCATCACGTTAGTTACCTATTGCTCTGGAGCCCCGATCACGCCAGATCGAAGCGGTCGGCGTTCATCACCTTGGTCCACGCCGCCACGAAGTCCTGCACGAACTTCTTACTTGCATCGCTCTGGGCATAGACTTCGGCGAGCGCGCGGAATTGCGAGTTGGAGCCGAAGACCAGATCGGCGCGGGTGGCGGTCCACTTGAGATCTCCCGATGCGCGGTCGCGGCCATCGTAGAAGCCGTCGCCCGCTTCCTTCCACGCCGTGCCCATGTCGAGCAGATTGACGAAGAAATCGGTGGTGAGCACGCCCGGCCGCTTGGTGAAGACGCCATGCGGGGTGCCGCCGAAATTGGCGTTCAACACGCGCAAGCCGCCGGCCAGCACGGTCATCTCGGGCGCACTCAGTCTCAGCAGCTGGGCCCTGTCGATCAGCAGCTCTTCCGGCGAGACGGCATAGGCTTTCTTCTGATAGTTGCGGAAGCCATCGGCCGCCGGCTCAAGTGCGGCAAAGGATTCGACATCCGTCTGTTCCTGGCTGGCGTCGGTGCGGCCAGGCGTGAAGGGAACAGCCACATCCTGCCCGGCATTCCTGGCGGCCTGTTCGACGGCGGCCGAGCCACCGAGCACAATCAGGTCGGCCAGCGATACCTTTTTGCCGAACGCTTTGCGGATGCCCTCAAGCGTGTCGAGAACCTTCGCCAGCTTTGCCGGCTCATTGACCTCCCAGTCCTTCTGCGGCGCCAAACGGATGCGGGCACCATTGGCGCCGCCGCGCTTGTCAGAACCGCGGAAGGTGGAGGCGGAGGCCCAGGCGGTCGACACGAGGTCTGAGATTGAAAGCCCCGATGCCATAATCTTGGCTTTCAGACTTGCAATGTCGTTGCTGTCGATGAGTGGGTGGTCGACCGGGGGGACCGGATCCTGCCAGATCAGATCTTCGGCGGGAACTTCCGGGCCGAGATAGCGGACCTTCGGCCCCATGTCGCGGTGGGTCAACTTGAACCAGGCGCGCGCGAAGGCATCGGCGAACTGATCGGGGTTTTCAAAGAAGCGCCGCGAAATCTTTTCGTAGGCCGGATCGAAGCGCAGCGACAGGTCGGTGGTCAGCATGGTGGGTGCGTGACGCTTTGCCGGGTCATGGGCATCGGGCACGGTGCCGGCACCGGCACCATTCTTCGGCGTCCACTGATGGGCACCGGCCGGGCTCTTGGTCAGTTCCCACTCGAAGCCGAACAGGTTCTCGAAAAAATTATTGCTCCATTTGGTGGGCGTCGTGGTCCAGGTGACATCGAGACCTGAGGTGATGGCGTCGCCGCCCTTGCCGCTGCTATAACTTGAGAGCCAGCCGAAACCCTGTGCCTCGATGGCGGCTGCCTCGGGCTCGCGGCCGACATGCGAGTCGGGGCCCGCACCATGGGTCTTGCCGAACGTGTGGCCGCCGGCAATCAGCGCCACCGTCTCTTCGTCGTCCATCGCCATGCGCGCGAAGGTCTCGCGGATGTCGCGCGCTGCGGCGACCGGATCGGGATTGCCGTTAGGCCCCTGCGGGTTCACATAGATCAGGCCCATCTGCACGGCGGCCAGGGGATTTTCCAGGTTGCGGTCTCCGGAGTAGCGCTTGTCGCCGAGCCAGGTGTCCTCGTTGCCCCAGTAGACATCTTCCTCCGGTTCCCACACATCGGCACGGCCGCCGCCGAAGCCGAAGGTCTTGAAGCCCATCGATTCCAGCGCGCAATTGCCCGCGAGGATCAACAGATCGGCCCAGGAAATCGTGTTGCCGTATTTCTGCTTGACCGGCCACAGCAGGCGCCGCGCCTTGTCGAGATTGCCGTTGTCGGGCCAGGAGTTGAGCGGCGCAAAACGCTGCTGGCCGGAACCCGCGCCGCCACGCCCGTCACCGGTGCGATAGGTGCCGGCACTGTGCCAGGCCATGCGAATGAAGAGGGGGCCATAATGGCCGAAATCCGCCGGCCACCAGTCTTGCGACGTGGTCATCGCCTTGTGGATGTCCTGCTTCAGCGCCTTGAGATCGAGCTTGTTGAACTCCTTGGCATAGTCGAAGGCATTGCCCATCGGATCGGACAAGCTGGAATGCTGGTGCAGAATCTTGAGGTTCAACTGGTTCGGCCACCAGTCGCTGTTCGCCCTCACGCCGGCCGTTGCATGCATGACCGGGCATTTGCCGGCATTCGATTCAGGTTGTTTATCCATGGCTCGCCCCCGTTTTCAGTCTAGAATCATTCTAAGCAATCGAAACTGCCGTTTGCAACAGAATCTTGCGGGCGGGAATGCGGCATGTCGCACACCCGCACCCCCGCCGCAAAGCGGCGAGGGTGCGGGTAGGGAACGGCAGGGTTTAACGGCGTGAGACTGCTTACGCCAACATGCGGACGCCCGGCTCGCGGTCGAAGAAGCGCCTGACGGCGGCCGCGATGAAGGCCGTTCCGAGATCGGTCACACCGTCGTCAGGTGTGACGCCCGCCTTGTCGAGGAGCGCTTTGGCGCCATCCGATGCGCCGATGGCCTTGAGATGGCCAAACGCATCCTGGACGAATTGCACGGCGGCGCCGTCTTTCGTCAACTTCTTGGCCTCGGCACTGTCGAGCACCAGCGCCACCGCATCAAGCAGGCAAGAGGGCGAGCCCGCCAGTTGGCCATCGGCCTTCTGCAAACCGCCCTTGAGACGGTAGCCGCCGACTTTGGGGGCGATTAGCATGGCGGTGCCGCCGGCTTTCTCGACCGCGGCTTTCACCGCGCTGATGTCCTTCATGTCGGAGCCTTCGCCAAACAGGATGCCGACCTTGCGGCCCTTCAGTGTGTCTTTCATGTTTCTGGCAATGGAAAGCGCCGGAGAAACATCCATGTCCCTCACAGGGCTGGCCGGTGCCGCTGCCTTCGGCACCGGCATCGCCAGTCCGCCTGCGACGCGTGTGGCCAGATCCTCGTCGATGTTGAGCAACCGGCCGATGACCCGCTCGCGCACCTGCTCAAGATCGACCTTCGACAATTCGAAAACCAGCGACGATGCAATGTGCGCCTGTTCGTTCGCCGTCTGCGAACGGTAAAACAGGCGCGCCTGGCTGTAGTGGTCGGCGAACAGGGCGGCTCGGATGCGCAGTTTCGAGGATGCGCCGTTGCGCTCGTCATTGATGGCCAGCGTCGTGAAACCCTCGGGCGAGGCGCGCGGGCCGGGATCTTCTCCGGCCTCGCCCAAGCTGTTCGGCTCATAATTGGCGCGCCCCTGCGGCACCATGGTCTGCATCATGCCGTCGCGCTGAAAATTCATATAGGGGCACTTGGGGGCGTTGACCGGAATGCAGTGGAAATTGGTGGTGCCGAGGCGCGACTTCTGCGTGTCGAGATAGCTGAACAACCGGCCTTGCAGCAGCGGATAGATGCTGAAGTCGAAGCCCGGCACGACGAAGGTCGGCAGGAAAGCCACCTGCTCCGATTCCGCGAAGAAATTCTCCGGGTTAAGCTCG
>JANPCS010000176.1:0-4227 GCA_031431065.1 Hyphomicrobiales bacterium
TGCCATAGATGGGCGCCCCCCAACCGGCGGGAACGCCGCTTGCCGTGACCTCGATCACCGCCCCGCAGGAGGAGCCGGCTTTCCGCACACCGTCGAGATAATCCGCGAAGAATTTCGCGGCGCGGGCATCGGGTGTGAAGAACGGATTGCGCTCGACTTCCGACCAGTCCCAATTGGTGGCGTCGATCTTGTGCGGTCCCATCTGGATCAGGGCACCGCGGATCGAAACATCCGGAATGATCTTGCGGGCAATCTCACCTGCAGCAACACGCGCCGCTGTTTCGCGGGCCGAAGACCGGCCACCGCCCTTGTAGTCGCGCACGCCATACTTTGCCTGATAAGTGAAATCGGCATGGCCCGGCCGGAACTTGTCACGGATGTCGGCATAGTCTCTCGAGCGCTGATCGACATTGTCGATCATCAGCATGATCGGCGCGCCGGTGGTGATCGGCCCACCGCTGCGCTCGTCAGCAAAGACGCCGGACATGATCTTCACCTGGTCCGGTTCCTGGCGCTGCGTCGTGAAACGCGATTGGCCGGGCCGTCTCTTGTCAAGGAAGGTCTGTATCTCTTCAGGCGTCAGCGGGATATTCGGCGGACAGCCATCGACGATACAGCCAATGGCGGGGCCATGGCTCTCGCCGAAGGTGGTGACGCGGAACAGGTGGCCGAATGTGTTGTGGGACATGGCGCCTTAGTTAGGCTGCATCGCCGTTCGCGTCAAACCACTCCGCCTGTCCGTCGCGCAGCCGGCAGTAGCAGCCCTGGCGCATTTCAATTTCGACCAGCTCTCGCCGTCCGAGGCCAGCAATTTCGGCCACCAGGCAACGGCCGATGGCGCCATGGGCAACGGCCACCGTCGGCCGATCGAGGCCATCAAGCCAGGCATTGATGCGGGCATGACCGTCTTCATAACTCTCGCCTCGTTCCGGCCGCCACGCGTAACGGTCCTCGGGATGGGCGGGATAGACCGGGGAGGCTTTGAGTTCCCAGAAAGGCCGGCCTTCCCAGATGCCGAAGCCCAGTTCCTGGACTGCCGGATCAATGGTGATCTGCTGCGGCTCAAGCGATAGTGCCTCAGCCATGTGGCCCATGGTCTGCCGGGCTCGCAGCAAGGGGCTCACCACAAAGTTGAAATCCGGTGAGAAATCCGGAACGCTAATGAGCGCCTGCGCAACGGCTTGGGCTTGGCGGTGCCCGCGTTCATTCAGTGGAATATCGGTCAGGCCCTGGATCAGACCCTGGCGGTTCCAGTCGGTTTCGCCATGCCGGATGAAGTAGATCGGTGGACGGCTCTTACCCACCGTTGCCGTTCACCGTGATATCCGGGGCATCCGGGTGCTTCATGCCAACGATGTGATAGCCGGCATCGACATGCAGGATCTCGCCGGTGACACCGCGGCTCAGATCCGACAACAGATAAAAACCTGAATCGCCAACTTCATCAGTCGTCACGGTGCGGCGTAGTGGCGAATTATACTCGTTCCAGCGCAGAATATAGCGGAAGTCGCCAATACCTGAAGCGGCCAGCGTCTTGATCGGGCCCGCCGAAATGGCGTTGACGCGAATGTTCTTCGGGCCGAGGTCGGCCGCCATGTAACGCACCGAAGCTTCGAGACCCGCCTTGGCAACGCCCATGACGTTGTAATGCGGCATCCACTTTTCGGCGCCGTAATAGGTGAGCGTCAACAGCGAGCCGCCATCACTCATCAATTTTTCAGCGCGCTGCGCCACCGCCGTGAAAGAGTAGACGCTGATGAACATCGTCTTGGTGAAATTTCCGGCCGAAGTATCGACGTAACGGCCGGTCAGTTCGTCCTTGTCGGAAAAGGCGATGGCGTGGACGACGAAATCCAGCTTGCCCCATTGCTGTTTGATGGTTTCGAACGTGGCATCCATCGAGGCCATGTCAGTCACGTCGCACGGCACGACAATCTTGGAACCGATCTCGGCGGCGAGCGGTTCGACGCGTTTCTTCAGGGCATCGCCCTGGTAGGTGAAGGCCAGTTCGGCACCTTGCGTGGCACAGGATTTGGCGATGCCCCAGGCAATCGACCGGCTGTTCGCGACGCCCATAATGAGTCCGCGCTTGCCAGTCATCAAACCTTTGTTATCACTCATCTTTATTTCCGTCCGCAAAGAGGATGCCGGGGCGACCCGGACGGACGGTTAATTGACATAAAGCCTGTGACAGGTCCACTGGAAAGAAATTGGGCACATTGGCGGCCTGATAGTCTATGCCTTGGGTTGAAGCCTGGGCCGGCGCAGTGGCATAAGCGTATTCGAACTGAGGGAAGACATGGCGCTGCAAGGCAACATGGCAATTGACATATGAGCTTGAGCGATCTTTCGAAACTGACGGCATCGATGGGGTTTACCGAACGCAACGATCCCTTCGGCCTGTTTGGCGAGTGGCTGAAGGAGGCGGAAACATCGGAACCGAATGATGCCAATGCCATGGCACTGGCCACGGTGGACGAGGAAGGACTGCCCAATGTCCGCATGGTGCTGCTGAAAGGCTTCGATGAGCGCGGCTTCGTCTTCTACACCAATTTCGAGAGCCAGAAGGGTCATGAGCTCCTCGGCACCATGAAGGCTGCGGTGGTCTTCCATTGGAAGTCGTTGCGCCGCCAGGTGCGGGTGCGGGGGCCAGTCGAAGTAGTAACAGCGCAGGAAGCCGATGCCTACTTTGCATCGCGTCCGCGCGACAGCCGCATCGGCGCCTGGGCTTCGCAGCAATCACGCCCGTTGGAAGGACGCTTTGCACTGGAAACGGCCGTCGCCATGACGGCAACGAAGTATGCCATTGGCGAAGTGCCACGCCCGCCCCACTGGTCAGGGTTCCGGATCACACCGCTGGCCATCGAATTCTGGCATGACCGGCCCTTCCGCCTGCACGAACGTGTCGTCTTCCGCCGTGCCGGCCCGCAGGATGCGTGGTCCAAGGCAAGGCTTTATCCGTGAACACAATCGCCGAATCTGACCGCAAGACTCTCATCCTCACCGGCGCATCGCGAGGCATCGGCCATGCGACGGTGAAGCGTTTTTCAACAGCCGGTTGGCGCGTCATCACCTGTTCGCGCCAGCCCTTCCCGGAAGATTGCCCTTGGGATGCGGGGCCTGACGATCATATCGTGCTAGATCTTGCATCATCGATAGATACCCACGCCGCCATAGCGGTGATGAAAGAGAAGCTGAAGGCGCAAGGCTCGAAGCTGCATGCGCTGGTGAACAACGCCGCCATCAGCCCCAAGAAGCCAGGCGGTGGACGGCTCAACACCATCGACACGGCGGAGGCGGATTGGAAGACGGTGTTTCAGATCAACTTCTTCGGCCCCATCATGCTGGCGCGCGGCTTGATGGATGATCTCGTTGCAGCCAAGGGAGCCGTCGTCAATGTGACCTCCATTGCCGGTTCCCGTGTTCATCCCTTCGCAGGCGCAGCCTATTCAACGTCCAAAGCGGCACTTGCCGCACTGACGCGCGAGATGGCGGCCGACTTCGGGCCGCATGGAGTGCGCGTCAATGCCATCTCACCTGGTGAAATCGAAACCTCGATCCTGTCGCCGGGTACCGAAAAGCTGGTGGGACAAATTCCGCAGCGGCGGCTTGGTCAGCCCGAGGAAGTGGCGCGGGCGATTTATTTTCTGTGTACGGACAGTTCCAGCTATGTGAATGGCGCCGAACTGCATATCAATGGCGGTCAGCATGTCTAACTCGGTGTTGCGGCCCGAAACCATCGCGGCACATGCTTTACGCGCGGTGGATGAGGCGACAGGTGCGGTGGTGCCGCCGATCTACACGTCGACGACTTATGCCCGCGACGGGAATTATCAACCGTTGTTGAAAGAAAACTATGTCCGCAACGGTAGTCCGACGCTGTGGCACACTGAAGAGGCGATTGCCGCCTTGGAACAAGGGGTGGCGGCTCTGCTGTTTGCCTCCGGCATGGCGGCCATCACCACGCTGACCGAAACCATCCCGCAAGGTGCGCATGTGGTAGCGCCCAATGTCATGTACTACGGCACGCGCGACTGGTTGAAGCGCCTGGAGAGCCTGGGCCGCATCAGCCTCACGCTGTTCGATCCGCGAGATCCGGCGGCGCTTGCTGCATCCCTCAAGAAGGACAAGACCGACTTCGTGTGGATTGAAACGCCGCTCAATCCAACTTGGGATGTGATCGACATTGAAGCCGCGGCACATGCGGCACATGCGGCGGGCGCTATC
>JANPCS010000177.1:0-2405 GCA_031431065.1 Hyphomicrobiales bacterium
TTCGCCAGCCTCCGATACATCCGCCTTCAAAAGAATGCGCGCCTTGGTCAGCAATTGCGCCGAGCGCTTGCCCGACCGGATCAACGACAAAAGCTGATCGCGCTAGTCCACGCTCAACCGCACAACGTACTTCTTGACGGCAATCTCTTTCCCGGCCACGAATCACCTCCATCGCTGCTGATCAGCGACAGTGATTCAGAAATACCCGTCCAGATCAATGACGGCGGCCACTAGTGTTGAGTCTCGATACGGCTCTTGGGGGGCGGATTAGATCGGGCCTGCTCAATGCATGTGTTGGATCGTCAAATGGCGCAAAAAAAGTAAACAAAAATGCCATAAGGCTTACGTTTGGCCCTCGTTTCGACACGTGCGAGCAGCCCGACACCAAAGCGTCCATCGAGAAGTTTGAAGGCGTATAGGTCACCTTCTTTCGGTTTCAGTTGTGATTTCTTCTGCACGGACTTCATATCTCGCCTTTAAGGAATGCTAGGGAAGGAATCACCTGAGTTCAAGTACAAGTCGCCCAGCGGATTTCTCGGCGATATGCCACGAATTACATTGTATTCCGGTAGCCCACTTGTCGATTCCACGCCGTAGCGATCCATCATTCGTTGTTCGATTCCCCGTTGTTCAGAGTATACGTTGGTACGTGCGACTTCGACAAATTCAGCGCCCTTAAAGCGTGGGTCTCCGCGATGTTGAATTCGTCTCAACTTCAGGGCACCGAGTTCAGGTTAACGCGATTTTTCGATTGACGAGGATCGGAGTGATTCCGTTTCGGCGAGTTGCGGGCGATTGTTCCGGGTCGATTGATTCGGGAGGGTTCCATGGAAGCTCTATTGCCTGCGCCAAGCCTGCGGCTTTTGCTCGATCATTTCGCGGCAATCCCCGACCGGCGGCAGCCCTGCAAGGTGATGTACCCGTTGCGCGAGGTGCTACTGCTGGTGGTGTGCGGCACCATCGCCTGCGGTGACGACTATGACGACATCGCCGATTGGGGCGAGGCGCATCTGGAGTTGCTGCGCCGGTTTTCGGAGTTCCATTTCGGCATCCCCTGCGCCGACTGGCTCCGGGTGGTGATGAACCGCATCGATCCCGTGCTGTTCGCCGATTGCTTCGCGGCCTGGGTCGCTTCGGCGCTGCCGGGCAAGATCGATCTCGTAGCAATCGATGGCAAGACCTCGCGGGGCAGCCACGACCGGGCCGCAGGCAAGGCGCCGCTGCATCTCGTCCCGGCTTTCGCCAGCCGCAGCCATCTCGTCCCCGGCCAGCAGGCCGTCGATGTGAAAGCCAATGAAATCATCGCCATCCCCGAGCTCATCGCACGCATCAAGGTCGAAGGCGCACTGGTCAGCGTCGATGCCATCGGCTGCAACCCGAGGGCCGCCGATGCGATCATCGCGGCCAAGGCCGACTATCTGCTCGCCGTCAAAGACAATCAGTTGACGCTGGCCGCGGATTGCCAGAGCTATTTCGATGAAGCCCCCGCCGCCGAGCTTTCCACCCATACCACGCTCGAGAAGAACCATGGCCGCATCGAAACCCGCACCCACACCGTCTCCCATGCCGCAGGCTGGCTCGCCACGGAACGCTCTTATCCCGGCGCGCCGCGCTTTCCCGATCTCGCCATGGCCGCCATGATCGAACGGCGCGTCGAATGGCGCGGCGCGGCCTCAATCGAGAACAGCTACTACATCGCCTCAAGGGCTCTCAGCCCCGAAGCCTTCGCCGAAGCCGTGCGCTGCCACTGGGCCATCGAAAACACCCTGCACTGGGTCCTCGACGTGACCTTCCGCGAAGACCGATCCCGCCTGCGCCAGGGCCACGGAGCCCACAACATGGCCCTCGTCCGGCACTTCGCCTTCAACTGCCTCAAACAAGTCAAAGACAAACGCTCAATGAAAACCCGCGGAAAACACGCCTCATATGACCCGCTTTACATGCTCTCAGTCATCCAGCCGACGAGCCATTAACTTGGACTCGTTGCCCTGCGGTTCAACTCCCTTTGCACCCGTTTTCCAGAGATGACCCGCTCATACATGAAGGCCCACGACCTGCTGCCACCAGTCCTGATCTTGAGGTAGAGCCCGCCGCCATCAGAGTGACGACCTGGCTCATTCAGAGTCATGATTTGTCTGGCCGTCAATCGATACAGCTTTGCCACCACGGTGAGCGTTCTCCCTAAATGGTCCTAGGGCTGGCCCTAGGGCGGGGTTGCGCTTTCTTGATAGAAGCTGAGAAGAGGTGAAATGGAGTAAGCGCAGAACCCCTTGAAAAATAAATATGTATACCCCGCCTATTTCAGAACCCGAAATTCCGAAGGGTTGATGATGCGGAAGTTGTCGGTGACCCTGTCACGCAGATTGCTCCAGTTTCGTGGAACTTCGCTGGTCAGGAAGTTCATG